>NZ_BAAAHE010000051.1 GCF_039525035.1 Sporichthya brevicatena | reverse complement strand
GGGAGCGGCGTGTGCTCGTTCAGGGGCGATCAACGACCCACGGAAGCGTCAGTGGAGCCCCCTTTTTTGACGAGGGGCGCGGTCAGAGGTTGAGGAACGCGGCGACGATGCGGTCCGCGGCGTGGACGGGGGAGAGGTCCCCGGTCCGGACGGCGTCCTCGAGCTCGGCGCGGAGGGTCTGCACGGACTCCGCGGACCGGAGCCGGGAGTCGAGGTCGTCGCGGACCGTCGCCCACATCCACGCGACCTGCTGGTCGGCGCGCATCCGGTCGAAGCGGCCGGTGCTGTGCAGGTGCTTGAGGTGGGACTCCAGGCCCTCCCAGACCGTGTCCAGGCCCAGGTCGGTCAGGCCGGAGCAGGTGAGGACCGGCGCGTTCCAGCCGCTGTCCCCCGGGCCCATCAGCCGCAGCGCGCCTTCGAGCTCGCGGGCGGCCTTCTTGGCCTCCATCGCGTGCTCGCCGTCGGCCTTGTTGACGGCGATGACGTCCGCGAGCTCCAGGACGCCCTTCTTGATCCCCTGCAGCTGGTCACCGGTGCGGGCGAGGGCGAGCAGCAGGAAGCTGTCGGTCATCTCCGCGACGGTGATCTCCGACTGTCCGACGCCGACGGTCTCCACGAGGATCACGTCGTAGCCCGCGGCCGCGAGGACGACCATCGCCGACCGCGTCGCCCGCGCGACGCCGCCGAGGGTCCCGGCCGTCGGCGAGGGCCGGATGAACGCGTTCTCGTCGACGGCGAGCCGCGCCATGCGCGTCTTGTCGCCGAGGATCGAACCGCCGCTGCGCGTGCTCGAGGGGTCGACGGCGACGACGGCGACGCGGTGGCCCCGGGCGGTGAGCCAGGTGCCCATCGCGTCGATGAACGTCGACTTGCCGACCCCGGGGACGCCGGTGATGCCGATCCGCCGCGCGTCCTGCGCGTGCGGGGTCAGCCGGTCCAGGAGTTCGCCCGCGAGCCGACGGTGGTCGGCCCGGGTGGACTCGACGAGCGTGATCGCCCGTCCGACCGCGGCGCGTTCCCCCGCGCGCACACGGCCCGCGAGGTCCTCGACGTCGACCTTCACCGCTGCGGAACGAACCGCATCAGGCGGCGTCGGCGGCGTTGTTCAGGGCGCGGATCAGCTCGAGGGCCGCGTCCGGGATCACGGTGCCGGGCGCGAAGATCGCGGCGGCGCCGAGCCGACGGAGCTCGTCGAAGTCACCCGGCGGGATGACGCCACCGACGACGATCATGATGTCGTCGCGGCCGGCCTCTGCCAGGGCCTCGCGCAGGGCGGGCACCAGGGTGAGGTGACCGGCCGCGAGCGAGGAGACGCCGACGATGTGGACGTCGGCCTCGATCGCCTGGCGGGCGACCTCCTCCGGCGTCTGGAACAGCGGGCCGACGTCGACGTCGAAGCCGAGGTCGGCGAACGCGGACGCGATCACCTTCTGGCCGCGGTCGTGCCCATCCTGGCCCATCTTGGCGACCAGGATGCGGGGACGCCGCCCGTGCGCGGTCTCGAATTCTGACGAGGCCTCACGGACTTCGGCGACCCGGGGGTTGGACCCGGCCTCGGCGCGGTACACGCCACTGATCGTACGGATCGCGCCCTGGTAGCGGCCGAACACCTTCTCCATGGCGTCCGAGATCTCGCCGACGCTGGCCTTGGCGCGGGCCGCCTCGATCGCGAACGCGAGCAGGTTGGTGTCGTCGCTGTTGCCGCCGGCCTGACCCGCGGCCCAGGTCAGCTTCTCCAGGGCGGCCTGGCACGCGGCCTCGTCGCGCTCCTCGCGGAGCCGGCGCAGCTTCTCGATCTGCGCGGCGCGCACGGCGGCGTTGTCGACCTTGAGGACCTCGATGTCGTCCGCGCCCGGCGCCAGGTACTTGTTGACGCCGACGACGGTCTGCGAGCCGGAGTCGATCCGCGCCTGGGTGCGCGCGGCCGCCTCCTCGATGCGCATCTTCGGGATGCCCTCTTCGATGGCCTTGGCCATGCCGCCCGCGGCCTCGACCTCCTGGATCCGCGCCCAGGCGCGGGTCGCGAGTTCGTGGGTCAGGCGCTCGACGTACGCGGAGCCGCCCCACGGGTCGATGACCTTCGTGGTGTTCGACTCGCGCTGGAGCAGGATCTGCGTGTTGCGCGCGATGCGGGCGGAGAAGTCGGTCGGCAGCGCGAGCGCCTCGTCGAGGGCGTTGGTGTGCAGCGACTGCGTGTGGCCCTGCGTCGCGGCCATGGCCTCGATCATCGTGCGCGCGACGTTGTTGAAGACGTCCTGCGCGGTCAGCGACCAGCCCGAGGTCTGCGAGTGCGTGCGCAGCGAGAGCGACTTGTCGCTCTTCGGCCCGAACTCCTTCACGATCTTGGCCCAGAGCAGGCGCCCGGCCCGCATTTTGGCGACCTCCATGAAGAAGTTCATGCCGATCGCCCAGAAGAAGCTCAACCGCGGCGCGAAGGCGTCGATGTCGAGCCCGGAGTTCACGCCGGCCCGCAGGTACTCCATGCCGTCGGCGAGGGTGTACGCGAGCTCGAGGTCGGCCGTCGCTCCGGCCTCCTGGATGTGGTACCCGGAGATCGAGATCGAGTTGAACTTCGGCATGTGCCGGGAGGTGTAGCCGAAGATGTCGGAGATGATCCGCATCGACGGCGCCGGCGGGTAGATGTAGGTGTTGCGGACCATGAACTCCTTGAGGATGTCGTTCTGGATCGTCCCCGTGAGCTGGCCCTGCTTCACCCCCTGCTCCTCGGCCGCGACGACGTAGAGCGCGAGCACCGGCAGCACGGCGCCGTTCATGGTCATCGAGACGCTCATCGTGTCGAGCGGGATGCCGTCGAAGAGGGTGCGCATGTCGTAGATCGAGTCGATCGCGACGCCGGCCATGCCGACGTCACCGACCACGCGCGGGTGGTCCGAGTCGTAGCCGCGGTGCGTGGGGAGGTCGAACGCGATCGAGAGGCCCTTCTGACCGGCCGCCAGATTGCGACGGTAGAAGGCGTTCGACTCCTCGGCGGTGGAGAACCCGGCGTACTGACGGATCGTCCACGGCTGGTTCACGTACATCGTCGGGTACGGACCGCGCAGGAACGGCGCGATGCCCGGGTACGTGCCGAGGAAGTCGAGCCCGGCGAGGTCGTCCTTGCCGTAGAGCGGCTTGACGTCGATGCCCTCCGGCGTCGACCAGGACGCGTCCGTGGGGAACTCGCCGGTCGCGGCCATGAACAGGTCGCGGTAGCGGTCCGGGATCGGCGCCGGCGGCTCGCCGAGCGTCTCCTCCGCGAACGACTCCAGGATCGGCTTGCGGCGGATCCGCCAGTCGTGGCCCGGTACGACGACCGGTCGCTTACCTACCGCCATCGGGGGCCTCCAGGGTGGCGTTCTCCAGGGCTTCGGACCAACGGATGCGCGGGAAGGCGTCGCCCGTCGGCCGCACGGGGGCCGGGGCGCGCTCGGGCAGCTTCTCGCCCTCCAGCGGGAAGGCGTTGACGCCGAGGACGGTCTCCTCGCCGGCGGCGACGGCCGCGAGGCGCTGCTCCCGGGCCGCGGCGACGCGCTCGGCGAGCGAGCCGTCGGCCAGGACGGCGAGGATGCCGCCGCCGGCCTCGATCTCGGTGAAGACCTTCCAGGCCTCCTGCGCGAGCCGCTCGGACAGGGCCTCGACGTAGCCGGAGCCGCCGGCGGGGTCGACGACCGCCGCGACGTGCGACTCCTCGATCAGCAGGTGCGGGATGTTCCGCGCGACCCGGCGGGCCAGCGTGTCCGGCAGGCCGAGCGCGGCGTCGAAGGGCAGGACGGTGATCGAGTCCGCCCCCGCGACGGCCGCGGCGAACGTCGCCACCGTCGTGCGGAGCATGTTCGTCCACGGGTCCTTGCGCGTCATCATCGGCCAGGACGTGACCGCGTGCTGGCGCATGCCCGCGGTGGGGGCGTCGAGGCGGGACAGCTCCGCGACGCGGGACCAGCAGCGGCGGCCCGCGCGCAGCTTCGCGATCGTCGCGAACTGATCGACGGTCACGCCGAGGCGGAAATCGATTTGCGAGAACGCGATGCCGGTCGGCATCCCGCCGACCTCGGTGAACGAGCGCAGGTACTCCGCGCCGGTCGCGAGCGCGATGCCGAGCTCCTGGGCGTCGGTGGCGCCGGCCTCGTGGTAGATCAGCGCGTCGACGGTGACCGTGCGCATGTTGCGGTACGCGTAGGCCGTCTTGAGCCCCTGCGCGCTCACCGCCTCCTGCTCGGGCATCGAGAACAGCTCGGCGTCGCCGGTGCGGGCGATGAGCCCGATCGGGTCGAAGCCGAGGGTGCCGGTGAGCACCTCGAACGGGTGCCGGCGCTCCATCGCGAGGTCGAAGAACGCCTGGGCCGCGGCTTGGTACTCGGTCCCGGCGTCGAGGTGGACGCCGGCGACGTCGAGCATCACCTCGTCGAGCACCTGCGGCAGGTCCGCGACCGGGACCCCACCCTCGCCGAGCGTCAGCCACAGCGACGTCGCGCCGCCGGCCAGGTCCTCGAGGGCCTGCTCGTTGGCGACCTTGGGGTCGGGGCTGGTCTGGCGGGCCACGATGTCCCAGCCGGTGCGCAGGCCCTCGGCGGTGCGGCCGCGCAGGTACGGCGCCTGGCCGGGCAGGCCGAGCTCGGCGCTCGGGTCGGGGACGTACAGCGGCGAGATCTCGATGCCGTCGCGCGTCGTCGAGGCCAGGGCCTGCTCGGGCGCGTCCGGCGGGAACTCGGCGCCGGACTTGGCGACGATCTTGGAGACCAGAGCCCGCCAGTCCTCCATCGTCGCGGAGGGGAACTCGGCGGCGAGGACGAGATCGTCGGGCACGGGGCGCTCCTCGTCAGATGCGGTGTGTCGCGGCGCTGATCCGCCGGGGGTCGAGCGGGGGCGTGCGGAAGCAGCGCAGGTCAGCGTAAGACAGGGGCCCGGTCCGCCCCGAATCCGCCCGGGACGGCGTGACCTCAGCCACGGTCGACGATCTTCGCCTGGGGCAGCTTGGTCCGCCCGCGGGACGGCCGCGCCGACGGCGGCGGCACCATCGGCCCGATGTCGCCGTCGGGGGCGGTGTCGAGGTCGACGATCACCGGCGCGTGGTCCGACGGGCCGGTGCCCTTGCGGGCCTGCCGGTCGACCCAGGCCGCCTCGACCCGCTTCGCGACGGGCTCGGAGGCCAGGATCAGGTCGATCCGCATCCCGCAGTCCTTGTGGAACATGCCCGCGCGGTAGTCCCAATAGGTGAAAACGCGCTCGTCGGGCCAGCGGTCGCGGACGACGTCGCGCAGACCGCACGCAAGCAGGGCATTCAGGGCGTCGCGCTCGGGAGCCGTCACGTGGGTGTGCCCGACGTACGCCGCGGGGTCGAAGACGTCCGCGTCGGCCGGCGCGATGTTCATGTCCCCGCAGACGACGGCGTCGGCCGGGCCGGCCGCGACGACCTCGCGCAGCCGCGCCAGCCACTCCAGCTTGTAGGCGTAGTGGTCGGAGTCCGGGACCCGGCCGTTGGGGACGTAGAGCGAGTGCACGCGCACCCCGCCGCAGGTCGCGGCGAGAGCTCTGGCCTCCTGGTGCGGGAATCCGGGGCCGCCCTCCAGCCCGGGCGTGACGTCGGTCAGCCCGACCCTGGACAGGATCGCGACGCCGTTCCAGCTCTTCTCCCCGAGCGCGGCCCACTCGTAGCCGCGGGCCTCGAGCTCGGAGCCGAGCAGCTCGCCGAAGACGTCCTCGGTGAGCTTGAGCTCCTGCAGGCACACGACGTCCGGGGCCCGCTGGTCCAGCCAGGGGAGCAGCCGCGGGACGCGCTGTTTGACCGAGTTGACGTTCCAGGTCGCGATACGCACTCGAAAGACCCTAATCGGGGTCCGGAAGGCGCGCTTTGTCCGCTTCGTCCTTCCGAAGTCCGCCCCGGCGGGGCGTCTTCTGGGTCAGGATGGACGTTGCGGTCGGGGGGCCGTGCAATCGGGGAACGGGGAGATCCTTCGATGACGAATGCCGAGACGCTGTCCGTGTCGCTGTCCGAGCGAAGTGCCGTGGGAATCCTTCACCAGGCACCCGTGAGTTGCCGCATCGACGGCAAGGCCGGGTACCTGCAGCTGCGCAGCGACTGCCTGGAGCTGATCCGCTCCGGCCGCCGCGGCGGGGTCGAGCCGATCGCCGCCCACGCCATCAACGCCATCACCACGACCCGTACCGGGCGCCTGTTCACCGCCGTCGAGATCGAGCACGGTGCCCCGAACCAGCGCGTCGAGCTGAAGTTCCCGGCCGCCGACGCCCTCCGCGTCGTCGCCCTGATCGAGCAGCTCGCCGAGTCCGCCGAGCCGCCGGCCTCCGAGGCTCCGGTCGACGAGGCCCCGGTCGACGAGGCCCCGGTGTACGAGGCCCCGGTCGCCGACGCGTGGCCGTACGCCGCGCCGGCCCCGGTGGCCGAGCCCGTGCCGGGCGCCGAGGCCCGGGAGTTCAGCTCGATCTTCGAGGTCCCGCCGGTCGAGATCCCCGAGGTCCGGATGCCGGAGTGGACTCCGCTGCCGGAGGAGCCGGCCGAGTTGCTCGCGCCCGCCCCGCCGGCGGTGGAGCCGGTGCTCACCCTCGCTCCCGCGGTCGCGGACCCGGTGCCGCCGGCCGCCGCGGACGTCGAGTTCGCGTACGCCGACGAGGACGACGTCGAACCCGAGGCTGAACCCGCCCGGGCCGAGCGGCCCGAGGAGATCCCGGACGAGCTCGCCCGCCGCCTCGCGCGTCTGGAGGTCCTGCGCAACAGCGGGATCATGAGCGAGGCCGACTACCTCGCCGCGGAGGCGGAGATCTTCGAGCTCGCGGACACCGCCTGATCCTGCGGGATGACGTCCCGGGCGGGGTGGGTGTCAGCCCGCCCCCGGGCTGACAGGCCACTCCTGCGGGACGTCATCCCGTGGGCATCGGGGGGTCAGTACCGCCGGTGCCGGCCCCGCGGGGGACGGGTGCCGGCGGAGGCGCGGGACGCCTGCTCCGGGATGCGCCGGTCCGCGCACCACGGGGCGGGGGCGGTGCGCCGGGCGCCCGTCTGGAGCTGGAGCGTCGCGTGCCCGAGGCCGTGACGTTCGGTCAGCACGGTCTGGGCGTGCTCCAGCAGGTCCGGCGGTGCGTCCGGGCGGACGCGCAGGTGCGCGGTCGCGACGTGCATGCCCGAGCTGAGCGTCCAGACGTGCAGGTCGTCGACGGCCGTGACGCCGTCGAGGGAGACGAGGTCGTCCTCGACGCGGGAGATGTCGATCTCCCGTGGCGCGATCTGCAGCAGCACGCGCAGCGCGTGCGCCGCGAGCCGCAGGGTGCGCGGAATGATGAAGACCGCGAGCGCGACGGCGAACGCGGGGTCGACCCAGGCCCAGCCGGTGGTGACGATCAGCGCCGCGGCGAGCAGCACCGCGACCGAACCGATCGCGTCGGCGACGACCTCCAGGTACGCGCCGCGCATGTTGAGGTTGTCCTGGGCGCCCTCGCGCAGCAGCAGGAAGCAGCCGAAGTTCGCCGCGAGTCCGATGACCGCGACGAGCATGAGCTGGTGCGTCGGCAGGTGCGGCGGGTCGTCGAGGCGGTCGAACGCGCTCCACAGCACATAGACGCCGACGGCGAGCAGCAGCGCCGCGTTCGCCAGCGCGGCGAGCACCTCGAGGCGGTACAGACCGAAGGTGTGGTGCGGGGAGCGGCGGCCGCGGGACGCGATCGAGATCGCTCCCAGGGCGAGCCCGAGCCCGACGGTGTCGGTGAGCATGTGGCCGGCGTCGGCGGTCAACGTCAGCGATCCGGTCAGCATCGCGAAGACGGCCTCGACGACGAAGTAGCTGAGCGTCACCGTGAACGCGATCGTCAGCCGGCGTGCGTAGCGCGCCCCGCCGACCGGGTCGTCGGGCCGGGGCAGATGCCCGTGCCCGTGTCCGTGTCCGTGTCCGTGTCCATGGCCGTGCCCATGGCCGTGTCCGTGGCCCATGGCCTCCCCCGTGCGGTCGTGAGTCGGTCGGACTCCCGGTCAGTGCTCGGGCAGGGTGTGCAGCCCGAGGATGGCGATCCCGTGCGCGGTGCGGACGACCTCGACCGGGGTGCGGTAGAGCTCGGTCAGCACGGCGGACGTCAGGATCTCACTGGGTGTACCCAGCCGAACACCGTGCGGAGCCACGAACAGGACCCGGTCGACGTACGGCAGGATCGGGTTGATCTCGTGGGTCACCATCACGATCGCCGTCCCGTGCCGGCGCCGGCGGGCGTCCAGGAGGGCCACGACGCCCTGCTGATGGGCGATGTCGAGGGAGAGCAGCGGCTCGTCGCACAGCAGCAGTTGCGGGTCCGTGGCGAGCGCCTGCGCGATGCGCACCCGCTGCTGCTCGCCACCGGAGAGCAGGCCGAGCGGGGCGTCCGCGTAGCTGGTGGCGCCGACGGCGGCGAGCAGCTCGTCGACCTTCGCCCGCGTCCGCGCGGCGCCGCCGAAACCCCAGCGGTGGCCGTCGATCCCGAGGCGGACCAGGTCCCGCGGCCGCAGCCCGGCCGCGGCGCTCAGGGCGTTCTGCTGCGGGACGTAGCCCACGGCCCGGTGCCCGCGGCGGACCGGTTCCCCGGCGATCCGCACCTCACCGGCCGTCAGCGGGGTCAGACCGAGGACGACCCGCAGCAGGCTGGTCTTGCCCGCGCCGTTGGGCCCGAGCACGGCGAGGAACTCACCCGGCACCAGCTCGAGGTCGAGGTGTTCCCACAGGTGCCGCTCGCCGAAGTGCAGCGAGGCGTCCCGCAGGGAGAGGACCGACGTCACCGGGTCGACATTAAAGGACCACGGCAGTACCGGGGCGGGGATGGTCACGCGAGGGCCTGCTCGATGGCGTCGAGGTTGGCCCGCATCCAGCTCAGGAAGTCCTGGCCGGTGGGGAGGGTCTCCGACATCCCGACGACGGGGATGCCCGCGTCCTCGGCGGCCTTGCGGATCCGCTCGGTCTGCGGGCCGGTGGTCTGCTCGTTGTAGACCAGCAGTTCGACGGCGCGCTCGGAGAACAGGTTGAGCGTGTCCTGCAGGACGCGCACGGGTACGTCGGTGCCCTCCTCGATCGCCTGGCTGAACGCCGGCGGCGTCTTGTCGACGAGGCCGCAGTCGGTGAGCAGGAACAACGGCAGGGGTTCGGTGACGGCGACCGGGGTGCCGTCGTGCGCGGAGAACATCGTCTCCTGACGCTGCCTCAGTTCTGCGATGCCGTTCTCGAACTCGGTCGCCCGGGCCGCGAAGCCCTCCCGGTCCGCGGGGTGCAGCTGGGCGAGCTCCTCCGCGATCCGGCCGGCGAGGGTCCCCATCAGCTGCAGGTCGTACCAGACGTGCTCGTTCCCGTCCCGGCCGTGGCCGTGAGCCTCGTCGTGGCCCTCGTCCTCGTGGCCCTCGTCCTCGTGGCCCTCGTCCTCGTGGCCCTCGTCCTCGTGGCCCTCGTCCTCGCCGGGAACGACGGTGATCACCGCGCGCTCCCCGCCGGCGGCGGAGAGGGCGCGGGTGAGGAACTCGTCGTAGTGGCCGCCGTTGGCGATGACGAGGTCGGCGTTCCGCACGGCGAGCTGGTCGCGGGCGGTGGCCTCGTAGCTGTGGGGGTCGGCGCCGCTGTCGGAGGCGAGCAGCGAGCGGACCTCGACCGCGTCGCCGCCGATCGTGCGGGCGAGGTCGGCGTAGACGTCGATCGACGTCACGACCTGGACGCGCTCGCCGGTCGAGGTCGCGGCGGCCGTGGACCCGTCGGCGGGGGTCTGCGTCGGCCGCAGGGTGTCGGTGTCGTCCGAGCACCCGGTGAGGGCGAGCAGGGCGGCCAGCCCGGTGGCGAGGGCAACCCGGCGCACGGAACCTACCTTCAGGGCTAATCGGAAATGGGAACCGTTGTCAATAAGCACCTTAGGTGCCGACGGCCGCCGGAGCAACCGGAGCGGCCGGGCGTGGCGCCCAGCCGCGGCGCGTCCGGCGGACGCCGAGGACCCGGCAGACCGCCCAGATCGCGAACGACAACGTCGTCACGTACGGGCTGATCGGCACCTCGCTGCCCAGGGCGAGCAGGATGCCGCCGGCCATCGAGACGGTGGCGAACGTCACCGACAGCAGCGTGATCGTCCGCGCGGAGGCGCTGACCTGCATGGCGGCCGCGGCCGGCGTGCAGAGCAGGGCGAGGACGAGCAGGGCGCCGATGATCTGGATCGCCGCGGCGATCGTGAGGCCGAGCAGCAGCATGAACACGATCGAGAGCAGGCGGACGTTGATGCCGCGCGCCACGGCGACGTCCGGGTCGACGCTGGCGAAGGTGAGGGGGCGCCAGATGACGGCCATGACGGCGGCGACGATCACGCAGATCGTCAGCAGCGCGCCGAGCTTGGCGTCGTCGACGGCGATGATCTGACCGGTCAGCAGCCCGAACTTGTTGGCGGCGCGGCCCTCGTAGAGCGCGAGGAACAGCACGCCGAGCCCGAGGCCGAACGGCATGAGCACGCCGACCAGGGAGTTCCGGTCGCGCGCGCGGGTGCCGAGGACCCCGATCAGCAGGGCCGCGAGCAGTGAGCCGAGCACCGAGCCCATGACGACGCTGGTGCCGAGCAGCAGCGCCCCGGCCGCGCCGGCGAAGGAGAGCTCGCTGATCCCGTGGACCGCGAACGGCAGCTCCCGGTTCATGACGAACGGCGACATCAGCCCGGCGACCAGCGCGACCGCGATCCCCGCGAGCAGTGAGTTCCGGGCCAGCTCGAGCAGCGCGCCGTAGTCGTCGAAGTTGATGACGCGCGAGAAGTCGGCGCCGGCGGAGACCACCCCGCTCACCCCTCACCGTGTCGTCGCCCGGGACTGCTGTCGAAAATGGGAACCGTTGTCATCAACGTAGCACCGACGGTTCGCAGGGAGTCGCTTGGTTGACCCCTGCCCAACTGTGGAACTACGTTCCACAACGGACGATTCCGGCGAACGGTGAGACGCATGCAGCAGCGGGTGGTGAACCGCTGGGTGACGCTTGCGGTCCTGTGCCTCGCGGTCTTCTGCGTGATGGTCGCGACGATGATCGTGAACATCCTGCTGCCGACGCTGAACCGCGACCTCGAGGCGTCGACCAAGGACCTGCTCTGGATCGTCGACGCGTTCAACCTCGTCTTCGCCGCGCTCGTCCTCGCCGCAGGATCGCTCTCGGACCGCTTCGGGCGCAAGGGCGCCCTGATGACCGGCCTGGTCATCTACATCGCGGCCTCGGCGCTGTCCGCGTTCGCGCCGAACCCGGAGATGCTGATCCTCTGGCGGGCCGTCGCCGGCGTCGGCGCGGCGGTCGTGTTCCCGACAACGCTGTCGATCATCTCCAACGTCTTCCCGGACCGGGTCGAGCGCGCGAAGGCCATCGGCATCTGGGGCGCGGCCACCGGGGCCTCGGTCGCGGTCGGGCCGATCATCGGCGGCGCGATGGTCGAGGCGTCCGAGTGGGGCGCGGCGTTCCTGTTCTGCGCCGGCGTCGGGCTGATCACGCTCGGGCTGACGATCCCGTTCGTCCCGACCAGCCGTGACCCCGAGGTGCCGCGGCTCGACTACGTCGGCCTCGTGCTGTCGACGGCGGCGCTCGGGACGCTGGTCTACGCGATCATCCAGGCCCCCGAGCGCGGCTGGGGTTCGCCGGCCAGCCTCGGCGACTTCGGCGCGGCGGCCTGCCTGCTGGTGGCGTTCGGCCTCTGGGAGGCCCACGTCCCGCAGCCGATGCTCGACGTCCGGCTGTTCCGGAACCTGCGCTTCACCGCCGCCTCCGGTGCGGTCACGCTCTCGTTCTTCGCGCTGTTCGGCTTCGTCTTCCTGATCACGCAGTTCTCGCAGTTCGTCCTCGGCTGGGGCGTGCTGGAGGCGGGTCTGCGGCAGACGCCGGTGGCGATCGCCGTCGCCGGGGGTTCGCTGCTCGGCGTCCCGTTGGCGGTCCGCGTCGGCACCAAGGTCGTGGTCTGCAGCGGCCTGGTGTTCCTCGTCGCCGGCTTCTACTGGGTCTCCACGTGCAACAGCACGACGACCTATCCGACGATCGTCGGGCAGATGATGACCGTCGGCCTCGGCATGGGCCTGACCAGTGCCCCCGCGACCGAGGCGATCATGGGCGTCGTCCCCGCCGCGAAGGCGGGCATCGGCTCCGCGGTCAACGACGCGACGCGCGAACTCGGCGGCACCCTCGGCGTCGCCGTCATCGGCAGTGTCTCGCTCTCGGTCTACCGCGAGGCTCTCGCCGACGAGATCACCAACCCGGCCCTGCTCGAACCGGCGCGGGACTCCGTCGGCGCCGCCCTCGCCGTCGCGGCCCGGACCGGGGACGGCGGGATCGCCCTCGCCGCCCAGGAGTCCTTCACCGACGCGATGGAGTTCGGCTGCTGGGTCGCGGCGTGCGTCTGCGTCGCCGGGTTCTTCCTCGCGCTCCGGTACCTGCCGAACCACCCGACCGTCCCGGGGGCCGAGACCGCCCCCGACGCCCCGGACACCGCCGAGGCGGTTTCGGCGGACGTTCCCGCGGGCGCCGCCGGCCTCGCCGTCGCCGCCGCCGGGGACGTCGACCTCCTGTACTGCACCGACTGCGGGTCCCCGATCCCCGAGGCCGCCCCGACCCCCGCCGTCGCCGCCGCCCGCTGACCCCATTCCGTCGTCCGTCATTCCGTCGGCACTCCGTCGTCAAAAAAGGGTGACACCCCTTACTCCGCAGTAAGGGGTGTCACCCTTTTTGACAGGGGAGGCGGGGCGGGGCGACGGGTCAGACCTGGCGGTCGCGGCCCTCCCAGTACGGCTGGCGCAGGACGGTCTTGAGGATCTTGCCCGCGCCGTTGCGGGGGAGTTCGGAAACGACGTCGACGGTCCGGGGCGCCTTGAAGTGCGCGAGGCGCTCGCGGGCGTAGGAGATGACGCCGCCGGGGTCGACGGTCGCGCCCGGCTTCGGGACGACGACCGCCTTGACGGACTCGCCCCACTGGTCGTCGGGGATGCCGATGACGGCGACCTCGAGGACGTCGGGGTGCTCGGCGAGGATGCGCTCGACCTCGGGGCAGTACACGTTCTCGCCGCCGGTGATGATCATGTCCTTGACGCGGTCGGAGATGAACAGGAAGCCGTCGTCGTCGAGGTGGCCGACGTCGCCGGTGCGCAGCCAGCCGTCGGGGCGGATGGTGTCGGCGGTCGCCTCGGGCTTGTTCAGGTAGCCGGCCATGACGGTGCCGCCACGGACCCACACCTCGCCGGGGGTGTTCGCGGGGACGGGCTCGAGTGTCGCCGGGTCGACGACCTGGAGCTCCGTGCCGCGCATGGCCACACCGGCGGCGGACTGGCGCTCGGGGTGGTCGGGGTTGCGGTGGGCCTCGTCGTCGAGGGCGACGACGGCGCCGGACAGCTCGGTCATCCCGTAGACCTGCAGGAAGCGCGCGTTCGGCCACGTGGCCAGGGACGCGCGCAGCACCGGCGCCGGCATCGGGGCCGCGCCGTAGCAGAGCAGCTGCAGCTGCGAGAGCGCCTTCGCGCCGACCTCGCCGGCCTGCAGCAGCGCCGCGAAGATCGCGGGGACGAAGAACGCGTGCGTCGCGCCGGGCAGGCCGGACATCAGGTGCTCGGGCGTCGCCTCGCGGGTGATGGTGATCGGGGCGCCGACGTAGACGCAGCCGATGCCCGGGCTCGTCCCGCCGACGTGGAACATCGGCATCGCGAGCAGGTAGCGGTGCTCGTGGCCGATCTGGAAGTAGTCCGACAGGGCCTCGGAGTGGGCGACCATGTTGGAGTGCGTGATCATCGCGCCCTTGGGGAAGCCGGTCGTCCCCGAGGTGTAGAGGATCAGCGCGGTGTCGCTCGGTTCGGCGCCGGTGATGGGTGCGGGCGTCGCGGCGGCGACGAGGGCGTCGAACTGGTCCTCGACGTCGCCGTCGGTGCCGAGGACGACGACCTCACGCACCGCCGGCAACTGGTCGCGGATCGAGTCGAACGTCTTCATGAACTCGGCACCGACGAAGACGACCTCGGCCCCGGAGTCGTTGAGGACGTACGCGACCTCCTCCGCCGACAGCCGCCAGTTCGGGATCGCGTGCGCGGCGCCGATGCCACTCGCGGTCAGCGTCAGGTCCAGGCAAGCCGGGGAGTTCTTGTCGTACGTCGCGACGACCGACCCGCGGCCCACGCCGAGGGCGCCGAGCGCACCGGCGAGGCGCTCGCACCGCTCGTACCACTGGCTCCACGTCAGGTCCGTGCCCTGGTAGCGCAGCGCCGGGGTGTCCGGCAGCTCGGACGCCCAGTGGGCGAGGCGGTCGGAGATCAGCCGGGCGGGTGGTGCGGTCACGGTCATCAGGGGTCCTTCGTCGGCCGGGACGGGTGGGCTGGCTGTGCTGCCGGCGCCATCGTCCTGTGGAATCCGTCACCAGGGCAACGGAGCACGGCCGCGAATCGTCCCCACGATCTGTGCTCCCGGCACAGGTCCGGCATTCCGAAGGGCGCCCACGACGAAGAACGCCGCCCATGGCGTGGGCGGCGTCCTCGTGGCCTTGCTGTCGTGCAGGTACTCGGTTCAGCGGTGTGCGAGATCCTTGCGCTTGGGAGCGATCGCCTCGGCGACACCGATGAGGGCGATGGCGGCCACCACGGCAACGACGAAGCCGAGCACGTTGAGCTCCCAGATGTCACCGGTGCCGATCGCGGCGGCGATCGAACCTCCGATGATCGAGCCGACCAGGCCGAGACCCAGGGTCGCGAGCAGGCCGAGGTTCTGCTTCCCGGGCTTGATCAGGCGCGCCAGCGCACCGATCACGAGTCCGGCGACGATGAATCCGATCACGAGCGAACCTCCGTACGGTGGGCCGAACCTGGTCCTGAGGGCGGCCGAACGTGGCGTGCGCCCGGCACTCGGGGTGTCCGACGTCCGCCGCTCTGCTCTCTCCTCGGCCGCCCCCAGGTGACGTCTTGGATACCCGGACCGGCGGCCCGAAAACGGATCCCGGCGCGGCGCCTGTTTCCGGAGGTCAAACGCCGAATCCGCGTCTACTAGGCCTCATCGCGGTCCAGGTTTCGCGCAGGCTCGGCGCCGGGTAGCTCCGCCCCGATCCCGGACGAGGAGGTTCCGAAGTGCCGTGCACGATGAGCCCGCGCCAGATCATCCTGCCCGCGGACGCCACGGCGCCGCGCGTCGCCCGAGAGTTCCTCGCCGAGTCCTGCTGCGGCAGTCACGAGGCCGCCGTGATCGATGAGGCGCAACTCCTCGTCTCCGAGCTGGTCACGAACGCCGTCCGTCACGGGGCGCCGCCGATCGAACTGCAGGTGCGCTGCGCCGGCGAGGACCGCCTGCAGATCCGGGTGCGTGACTCCGAACGTCGCGCCCCGGAGCCCCGGGAGGCCGAACCGGACTCCGAGGGTGGCCGCGGTCTGATGCTCGTCGACCTCGTCAGCGACGCCTGGGGGCACGAGGACGACGGCGACGGCAAGGCCGTCTGGTTCACGCTGCGCGTCTGACGGGGTGATCTCGCCGACCCGGCCCCGGTGAATGGGTCCTGGTCCCGCGGGCAGCACAGGGTCAACACTTCTCGACCCGGAGGACCCGTCATGACTCGCTCGGTGCTCGCCCTTCCCTTCACTGCTCTCCGGACGGGACGGAAACTGGCCAGTCGCCTGCCGTGGCCGGTGCTCGTCGGCGCCGCGGCCGTGGTCTACCGCAAGGTCCACCACTCCGAGGGCAACAAGCCCGATCTCGACGCCTTCCCCGGCGACGCGCCCGCCGCGAAGCGTCCGCGACCGGTGGCGGTGCCCAACCCGCCTCAGGCGGAGCCGCAGGCGGTCGACCGTGAGCCCGAGGTGGTCATCGAGCCGGTCCCGCTGGCCGAGCCGGCGATGGACCTCGACGTCGACGTCACCCTGCCCTCCGAGCTCCCGATCCGCGCCTACGACGCGCTCTCGGCCAAGGACGCGGTCGCCGCGCTCCGCGAGCTGACCGCGCCGGAGGAGGTCCGGACGGTGCTGGACTTCGAGGCCGAGAACGGCAAGCGCGCCACGGTGCTCAGCGCGGGCCGGACCCACCTCGCTGCACTCGAGCGCTCGGTGCGCTCGTGACGGGGACCCGCCCGCTGGCCCTCGTCACGGGCGCGTCCAGCGGGATCGGGCTCGAGTTCGCGGTGCACTGTGCCGCCCACGGCTACGACCTCGTCGTCAACTCCGAGGACGGGGCGCGGCTGGAGGCGGCCGGTGCGCGGCTGCGCGCCGAGGGTGCCCAGGTGCGCACAGTTCTCGCCGACCTCCGTGACCCGCAGGCCGTGATCCGACTCCACACCGAGGCGATGCGTGACGGCCGGCCGCTGGAGATCGCGGCGCTGAACGCCGGCGTCGGTCGCGGGGGCCGGTTCCTCGACATCGACCTCGAACGCGACTTCGAGATCATCGATCTCAACGTCCGTTCGACGGTGCAACTGGCCAAGCTGGTCCTGCGCGACATGGTCGCGCGGAACTCCGGGCGGATGCTGATCACGTCGTCGATCGCGTCGACGATGCCGGGGACCTACCAGGCGACCTACAACGCCTCGAAGTCGTTCCTGCAGTCGTTCGCGGAGGCGCTGTCGGAGGAACTCGCCGACACCGACGTCGTCGTCACCTCACTGATGCCCGGCCCGACGGACACCGACTTCTTCCGTCGCGCGGACATGCTCGACACCCGCGTCGGGGCCGGCAAGAAGGACGACCCGGCCAAGGTCGCCGAGCAGGCATTCGCGGCGCTGAGGTCCGGCGATCGTCGCCTCGTCGGCGGGTCGCTGAAGACGCGATTCTCCGAGGCCGCCAACAAAGTGTTGCCGGATCAGATCAAGGCGAAGGTCCACAGCAAGATGGCCGAACCCGGCTCTGGCTCCTAGTACTACAGCCGCACTTATTTTGATCTTGTGGCGGCGTGTCGTCGTCAGGTTCGAGCT
>NZ_BAAAHE010000050.1:36406-70718 GCF_039525035.1 Sporichthya brevicatena | reverse complement strand
TCGACGCTCTGCTCATGCATGAGCGGGAGGTGGCTCTTGCATGACTGGGCGGTCGAAATTCGCCCTCGCGATGTCCGAATTTCGACTCCCTGCTCATGCATGAGCGGAGTGCGAGGTCGCCGGGCGGGAGGATGGGGCCCGTGACGGGACAGGGCGGGACGGACGCGGGTGGGGTGCTGGTGCTCGCGGGGACGCCGATCGGCGACTACGCGGACGCGGCGCCGCGGCTCGCGACCGAGCTCGCGGGCGCGGATGTGGTCGCGGCCGAGGACACCCGTCGGCTGCGGCGCCTGGCCGCCGGCCTCGGGGTCGAGGTCCCGGGCCGGGTCGTCTCCTACTTCGAGGGCAACGAGGCCGGGCGGACGCCGGAGCTGCTCGAGGCCCTGACCGCCGGCGCGCGGGTCCTGCTCGTCACCGACGCCGGGATGCCGTCGGTCTCCGACCCGGGGTTCCGGCTCGTCGCCGCGGCCGTGACCGCCGGGATCCGGGTGACGGTGGTGCCGGGACCGTCCGCCGTCCTGGCCGCGCTCGCGGTGTCGGGGCTCCCCGTCGACCGGTTCTGCTTCGAGGGGTTCCTCCCGCGCAAGGCGGGGGAGCGGCGGGCCCGCCTCGCCGAGCTCGCCGCCGAGCCGCGGACGTCGGTCTACTTCGAGGCGCCGCACCGGCTCGCCGAGTCGCTCGCGGCGATGGCCGAGGCCTTCGGCGCCGACCGCCGGGCCGCGGTCTGCCGTGAGCTGACCAAGACCTACGAGGAGGTACGCCGGGGCGGCCTGGCCGAGCTCGCCGCCTGGGCCGCCGACGGGGTCAGGGGCGAGATCACCGTCGTCGTCGCCGGGGCGCCCCCGGTCGAGGCCGGCGCCGTCGAGCCCGCCGAGCTCGCGGCGCGCGTCGCCGATCGCGAGGCCGCCGGCGAGACCCGCAAGGAGGCCATCGCCGCCGTCGCCGCCGCCGCCGGTCTGCCCAAGCGCGATGTCTTCGACGCCGTCGTCGCCGCCAAGCGCCGTTGACCGCTCCCGGCGGGATGACGTCCCGCAGCGGGTGGGTGTCAGCCCTGCGGCGGGCTGACACGGCTCACTGCGGGATGACGTCCCGCAGCGGGTGGGTGTCAGCCCTGCGGCGGGCTGACAAGGGGGACGCCGGGGACGTCATCCCGCGGGCAAAAGGGGTGGCGGCCCGCGCCTAGGATCGACACATGGCTTCCCCCCGTCACATCCTCACCGCGGTCGCGTGGCCGTACGCGAGCGGACCGCGGCACATCGGACACGTCGCCGGGTTCGGCGTCCCGTCGGACGTCTTCAGCCGGTACCAGCGGATGGCCGGGAACAACGTCCTGATGGTGAGCGGGACGGACGAGCACGGGACGCCGATCCTGGTCGCGGCCGACAAGGAGGGGCTCACCCCCAAGGGGCTGGCCGACCGCTACAACAAGGTCATCACCGAGGACCTGCGCGGGCTCGGTCTGACCTACGACCTGTTCACCCGCACGAGCACGCGGAACCACTACGCGATCGCGCAGGAGATCTTCCGCGGGCTGCACCGCAACGGGTACGTCGTTCCGAAGACGATGATGGGCGCGGTCTCGCCGTCGACCGGCCGGACGCTGCCCGACCGCTACATCGAGGGCACCTGCCCGATCTGCGGGTACGACGGGGCGCGCGGCGACCAGTGCGACAACTGCGGCAACCAGCTCGACCCGGCCGACCTGATCAACCCGGTCAGCAAGATCAACGGCGAGACGCCGCGGTTCGTCGAGGAGGAGCACTACTTCCTCGACCTGCCGGCGTTCGCGAACGCGCTGGGGTCCTGGCTGCAGTCCAAGGGCGGGGACTGGCGTCCCAACGTCCTCAAGTTCAGCCTCAACCTCGTCGACGACCTGCGCCCGCGCGCGATCACCCGCGACATCGACTGGGGCGTTCCCGTCCCGCTCGAGGGGTGGCAGGACCGCAACGACAAGCGCCTGTACGTCTGGTTCGACGCGGTCATCGGCTACCTGTCGGCGAGCGTCGAGTGGGCGCGCCGCTCCGGCGACCCGGACGCGTGGAAGGCCTGGTGGCACAACCCCGACGCCGAGGCCTACTACTTCATGGGCAAGGACAACGTCGTCTTCCACTCGGTGATCTGGCCGGCGCTGCTGCTCGGCTACTCGGGCCGGGGCGACAAGGGCGGGACGCCGGGTGAGCTCGGCGCGCTCAACCTCCCCAGCGAGGTCGTCTCCAGCGAGTACCTGACGATGGAGGGCAAGAAGTTCTCCTCCTCGCGCTCGGTCGTCATCTTCGTCAAGGACTTCCTCGCCCGGTACGACGCCGACGCGCTGCGGTACTACCTCGCCGTCGCCGGCCCGGAGACCTCTGACACCAACTTCACCTGGGACGAGTTCCTGCGCCGCAACAACGACGAGCTCGTCGCGGGCTGGGGCAACCTGGTCAACCGGTCGATCTCGATGGCCGCGAAGAACTTCGGGGAGATCCCGCAGCCCGGCGAGCTCCTCGACGTCGACCGCGAGGTGCTCGCGACCGCGAAGGCCGCGTTCGGTCCCGTCGGCGAGCTGCTCAACCGGTCGCGGCAGAAGGCGGCGATCACCGAGGCGATGACGGTCGTCGCGGCGGCGAACAAGTACCTGTCGGACACCGCGCCGTGGAAGCTCAAGGAGGGCGAGGAGAACAGGGCCCGCCAGGCGACGATCCTCCACACCGCGCTGCAGCTGGTCGACGACTGCAAGGCGCTGCTGACGCCGTTCCTGCCGCACAGCTCGCAGAAGGTGCATGAGCTGCTCGGCAACTCCGACGTCTGGGCGCCGACGCCGCGCATCGACGAGGTGTCGGAGGAGGGCAACGACGACTACGCGGTGCTGCGCGGGGACTACGCGTCCGCGTCCGCGGTCTGGGCGTCGCGCCCGATCGCTGCCGGCACCAAGCTCGAGCCGCCGAAGCCGATCTTCACCAAGCTCGACGCCTCGATCGTCGAGGAGGAACTCGCGCGCCTGGAGGCCGGCGACTGATGGCGGTCCGCTCACGCCGGGACGGCAAGGAACCCCACGAGGACGTGCCCCCGGCCCCGGAGCCGCTCGAGGTTCCGGTCCCCGACGCGCACACGCACCTGGACCTGCAGGAGCCCGAGGTCGCGGCGGCGGTCGCGGCCGCGACCGCGGTGGGCGTCCCGACGCTGATTCAGATCGGCATCGACGTCCCGTCCTCGCTGTGGGCGGCGGACGTCGCGGCCGAGCACGACGCGGTGTGGGCGACGGTCGCGCTGCACCCCAACGAGGCGCCGCGTCTGGCGGACCTCGATGCCGCGCTCGCCGAGATCGACCACTTCGCCGCGCGTCCGGAGGTCCGAGGGATCGGGGAGACCGGTCTGGACTACTTCCGTACCGAGGGCGAGCACGACCACGCCGTCCAGCAGGAGTCGTTCCGTCGCCACATCGAGATCGCCAAGCGACACGGGAAAACCCTGGTGATCCACGATCGTGACGCCCACTCAGATGTGCTGCGCATTCTGCGCGAAGAGGGCGCCCCGGAGCGAGTCGTCTTCCACTGCTACTCCGGCGACGTCGGGATGGCCCGCACCTGCGCCGACGCGGGGTACGTTCTGTCGTTCGCAGGCAATGTCACGTACAAGGCGAACCAGCACCTGCGCGACGCGCTGGCCTTCGCGCCGCGGGACCTGCTCCTGGTCGAGACCGACGCCCCGTTCCTGACCCCCCTGCCGTTCCGCGGCCGGCCCAACGCGCCGTACCTGATTCCGTTGACGGTGCGGGCGATGGCGCAGGTCAGGGGCGAGGACCCCAACGAGCTCGGCGCCGCCCTCGCGGCCACCACGGAGCGGATGTTCGGCCCGTTCTGACCGGCGGTAGATCCCTGACGGGGGCGGCGAATTGGGCCGTTTGGGCCGAATTGCGTCCGTGAGGTATCTCGCACCGTTTTCCCCAGGTCGAAAGGTCAACAAAAGACCTGAATCGGACTTGCATTTGGTGTCGATCAAGACCCAAAGACCGGCAAAGTCCAGGGGAATTGTGTTCTGAGCGCCTCGGACACGCCCGAGACCAACTCGTAACGTCGTGCCCATGACTCGTCGCCAGGAGCGCCGTTTTTGCGCGCCGAACCGCCGGGAGAGCGCTCTCAGCGGTTTGCCAGGCAGCGAAGTCGGTGCTTATCGTCCTGCGCTCAGTGGCCGGGATCGGAGTACTGGCCCGGGATCGCAGAGCCCTTCCCACCCCGGTACCGGCGCCCGCGCCGAGGCCGGCGGGGCCGAGTGGAACCGGGACCACCGTGCCCGGGTAGCTCGACGTCTGGAGCACCGTGCATACATCTGAGCCGACGTCTGCCCCCGCGCAGATGCCGACGCCGCCCGCCGGAAAGGTGCGGCGTCGCCGTCAGTGGGCCATTCACGCGGCGATCGTGGCCGCGATGGTGGTGGGTGTGACGGCTTTCGTCAGCTTCGACAAGACCATCGAGCTGACCGTCGACGGTGAGACGAAGAAGGTGCACACCTTCGCCGGGACCGTCGCCGGAGTCCTCGAGCGCGAGGGCATCAAGGTCACCGAGCACGACGTCGTGGTTCCCCCGCTCGACCGTCCGGTCGCGGAGGGTCAGCGCATCGCGATCCGCTTCGGTCGCCCGATCGACCTCGAGGTCGACGGCGCCACCCGGCGCGTGTGGGTCACGGCCACCAGCGTCAACGCCGCCCTGAGCGAACTCGGGCTGCGCGACGACAACATGTACGTCTCCGCGTCGCGGTCCTCCGCGATCGGTCGCGAGGGCCTCAAGCTCCGCGTCCTCACCCCGCGCGACGTCACGGTCGTCGCGGACGGCAAAACCCGCGAGCTCTCGACGGTCGCGACCAGCGTCCGCCAGGTCCTCCTCGAGGCCGGCATCTCGCTCGGCGCCCTCGACGAGGTCGGCCCGAAGCTCGACGCCGCTCCGAAGGACGGCTCCACGATCCGCGTCGTCCGCGTCGACTCGAAGCGCATCACGGTGAAGGTCGACATTCCCTTCACGGTCCGCGAGATCAAGGACCGGACGATGTACTTCGGTGAGACGAAGATCGTCAAGAAGGGCGTCAAGGGCGTCAAGGAGATGACGGTCGACCTGATCAGCAAGGACGGCAAGGTCGCCAAGCGCAGCACCGTCTCCAGCCGGGTCCTCAAGGAGCCGGTCGAGCAGGTCGTGCGCGTCGGCACCAAGGCGGGCCAGTACGGCCGCACCGGCGCCGAGAACCTGAACTGGGCCGCGCTCGCGCAGTGCGAGTCGGGTGGGAACCCGCGTGCGGTGAACCCGGCCGGTCCGTACTACGGGCTCTACCAGTTCAACGCCGCCACGTGGCGCTCGGTGGGAGGCAAGGGCCTTCCGCACCAGGCCCCGGCGGAGGAGCAGACCTACCGTGCTCAGCTGCTCTACAAGCAGCGCGGCGCGAGCCCCTGGCCGGTGTGCGGCCGACGGCTCTTCAGCTGACGCCTCGTCAGTCGAAGGCCTGTCAGTAGGTCAGAGCCGACGCACGTCCAACTGCGTCTCCACGGCGCGGCCGCCGGATCCGGCAACGGAGTAGGCGGCCGCGCCGTCGCGTTCGATCAGGGCCTCGACGAACTCGGTGCCGCGGTAGAGCAGGCCGGCGCCGTCGGAGGTCGCGTAGCCGTCCGGCAACGTCCCGTCGGCGACGAGGCGGTGGAACAACGGCCGGCGCTGCTCCTCGGAGTCGTAGTGGACGCCGTTGGAGAACGGGAGCAGGGCGAGGCCGTTCGTGACCGGCCGCAGGTCCGGGCCGAAGGAGTCGGTCGTCCCACCGACGTGCCAGCACAGCGAACCCGCGCTGACGCCGGTCAGGACGACGCCGGCCTCCCAGGCCGCCCGCATCGCGTCGTCGACGCCGTGCAGGCGCCACATCGCCAGCAGGCCCGCCACGCTGCCGCCGGCGACCCAGATCACGTCCTGCTCGAGCAGGTGGGCGGTGATGTCCGGGGCGTTCGGCATCGGGAACAGCGCGAGGTGGCTGGGCACCCAGCCGGCGACCTGGGCGGCCTCGTAGAGCAGGGTGAGCATCGCGCGGTCGTCGCCGAGCGCGGTCGTGAGCAGACAGATCCGCGGGGCCCGGCCGGTGACGCCGGCGAGCTCGACGGCGTACTCGGTGAGCGGGGAGAACTCGTAGCGGGTGCGGTGGCCGAGGCGAAGGCCGCCGCTGGTGGCCAGAATGGTGGGCGCGTCTGCAGGCATGAGGGAAACGTACGGGGATCGGAGCGCACGTGAGCGACGGCCTGCTGGGGCCCGCGCAGATCCGCGCGCTCGCCGCCGAGCACGGGATCAGCCCCACGAAGACCCTGGGGCAGAACTTCGTCATCGACCCGAACACGGTGCGGCGGATCGTGCGCGTCGCCGAGGTCGGGCCGTCCGACGTGGTGCTGGAGGTCGGGCCCGGGCTCGGGTCGCTGACGCTCGCGCTGCTGCCGGCCGTCGCCCGCGTCGTCGCCGTCGAGATCGACCCGCGCCTGGCCGCCGCGCTGCCGGGGACGGTCGCGGCCCAGGCACCCGACCGGGCCGACCGCCTCGCCGTCCTCACCGCCGACGCGCTGCGCGTCACCGCGGCCGACCTGCCCGCGGAACCGACCGCCCTGGTCGCCAACCTGCCCTACAACGTCGCCGTGCCGGTTCTCCTGCACGCGCTGGAGACGTTCCCGTCGCTCACGCGGGCGCTGGTGATGGTTCAGGCCGAGGTGGCGGAACGGCTCGCCGCGACGCCGGGCAGCCGCGTCTACGGCGTCCCGTCGGTGAAGGCGCGCTGGTACGCCGAGGTCAGCCGCGCCGGCTCGGTCGGAGCGGCGGTGTTCTGGCCGGCGCCGCGGGTGGAGTCCGGGCTGGTGCTGCTGCGGCGGCGTGAGCCCCCGGCGGCCGACCGCTCCGAGACGTTCGCCGTGATCGACGCCGCGTTCGCGCAAAGGCGCAAGATGCTCCGCGCCGCCCTCGCGGGCTGGGCCGGGTCGGCCGCGGCCGCGACCGCCGCGCTCGAAGCTGCGGGTGTCGACCCGACCGCGCGCGGGGAGGCCCTCGACGTCGGTGATTTCGCCCGCATCGCCGCGCACAAGCCACGCCCGTAGGGTCGGGCCGCACTAGGTTGAGCGCCGGGGGGTAGTCCGCCTCCCGAACGAGGGGAGGACCAGCGTGCGGCAGAGCGTGACCGTGCGCGCCCCGGCGAAGGTCAACCTCCAGCTCGCGGTCGGCCCGCTGCGTCCCGACGGCTACCACGACCTCGCGACGGTCTTCCACGCCGTCGGGCTCTACGACGACGTCATCGCCGAGCCCGCGGACGACATCTCCGTCACGCTCGCCGAGCCCGACCCCGAGGTCCCCCTCGACGGGGGCAACCTCGCCGTGCGGGCCGCCAACGCGCTCGCCGAGGCGACCGGCATGGCCGAGGGCGTGCGCCTGCGCCTGGTGAAGCGCATCCCCGTCGCGGCCGGGCTCGCCGGCGGCAGCGCCGACGCGGCGGCGACCCTCGTCGCCTGCGACGCGTTGTGGGGCACCGCGCTCTCCCGGGACGAGCTCGCCGAGATCGCGGCCACACTCGGCTCGGACGTCCCGTTCGCGCTGCTCGGGGGCACGGCGATCGGCACGGGACGCGGGACGCTGCTCTCGCCGGTCCTCGCGCGCGGGGAGTTCCACTGGGTGCTCGCGGTCGCGGCCGAGGGCCTGTCGACGCCGACGGTGTACCGCGAGTGCGACCGGCTGCGCGAGGCGGCGGGGGCCGAGGTCCCGGACCCGGCCGTCGACGACGCCCTGATGGCGGCGCTGCGGTCCGGGGACGCGAAGGCGCTCGGGGCCGCGTTGTCCAACGACCTGCAGGAGGCCGCGGTCGGGCTGCGGCCCGCCCTGGCCCAGACCTTGGGCGCGGCGGCCGAGCTCGGTGCGCTCGGGGCGATCGTCTCGGGCAGCGGCCCGACGGTCGCGTTCCTCGTCCGCTCGCCCGAGGCCGCGATCGACGTCGCCGTCGGCCTGACCGCAATGGGTCTGTGCCGCGACGCGAAGCGGGCCGGTGGACCGGTCCCCGGCGCCAAGGTGCTCCGTACGTGATCGAGCGCGTCCGCCCATGAGCAATCTCGTCAACCTCGAAGCCGTCTCGAAGGCCTACGGCCCGACGCGGCTGCTCGACAACGTCTCCCTCGGCCTCGCGGCGGGGGAGCGGATCGGCGTCGTCGGCCGCAACGGCGCGGGCAAGTCGACGCTGCTGCGCGTGCTGTCGAAGGTCGAGGAGCCGGACACCGGACGCGTCACCCACTCCGGTGGGCTGCGCGTCGCGGTGCTGTCGCAGGCGGACCGGCTCGACCCGGAGATGACGATCCGTCAGGTCGTGGTCGGCGATCGGCCCGAGCACGAGTGGGCCGGGGACGCTCGGGTGCGCGCGGTCTTCTCGGGCCTGTTCGGCGGGCTGTCACTGCCGGCGTTCCCGGCCGGGCTCGACACGGTCGTCGGGCCGTGCTCGGGTGGCGAGCGGCGCCGGATCGCGCTCGCCCGCGAACTGATCGCGGCGCCGGACCTGCTCGTCCTCGACGAGCCGACCAACCACCTCGACGTCGAGGGCATCGCGTGGCTCGCGGAGCACCTCGCGTCCTCGCCGCAGGCGCTGCTCGTCGTCACGCACGACCGGTGGTTCCTCGACGCGGTCTGCACGCGGACATGGGAGGTCTCCGACGGCGCGGTCCACGCCTACGAGGGCGGGTACGCCGCGTACGTCCTCGCGAAGGCGGAGCGGCAGCGCGTCGCGCAGGCGACGGAGGAGCGCGCGGCCAACCTCGCGCGCAAGGAGCTGGCGTGGCTGCGGCGTGGCCCGCCCGCCCGGACGTCCAAGCCGAAGTTCCGCATCGACGCGGCCAACGCACTGATCGAGCGTGAGCCGCCCGCGCGGGACTCGCAGGAGCTCGTCCGGTTCGCGAGCGCGCGCCTCGGCCGCACCGCGTACGAGCTGCACGACGTCACGCTGAAGGTCGGCGACAAAGTTCTGTTGGACCGTCAGACGTGGAACCTCGGCCCGGGCGACCGGGTCGGCCTCGTCGGCGTCAACGGCAGCGGCAAGACCTCGCTGGTGCGCCTGCTGCTCGGGCAGCTGTCGCCGGCGTCGGGGTCGCTGAAGGTCGGCGTGACGGTGAAGGCGGCCCATCTCTCGCAGGAGGTGGGCGAGCTCGATCCGACCGAGCGCGTCCTGGAGTCCGTCGAGCGGATCGCGAAGTTCATCACGCTCGGTAAGAAGGAGCACACCGCGTCCTCGATGCTCGAGCGGTTCGGGTTCACCGGGAACCGGCAGTGGGCGCCGGTCGGCGACCTCTCCGGCGGTGAGCGCCGGCGGCTGCAGCTGCTGCGGCTGCTGATGACCGAGCCGAACGTCCTGTTCCTGGACGAGCCGACCAACGACCTCGACATCGAGACCCTCACCCAGCTCGAGGACCTCCTGGACGGCTGGCCCGGGACGCTGCTCGTCGTCAGCCACGACCGGTACTTCCTCGAGCGGACCACCGACACCGTCCAGGCCCTGCTCGGCGACGCCCGGCTCCGCATGCTCCCCGGCGGCGTCGACGAGTACCTCGCCCTCCGCGCCGCTGCCTCCGCCCCCGCGGCCGCGACGCCGAGCACCGCCGCGGCCGCCCCGTCGAAGAGTGCCGCGTCCGGGGCCGAGGCCCGCGCCGCCCGCAAGGAGCTGACCCGCATCGAGCGCCGGCTGGAGAAGATCGCCGCCGCCGAGGCCGACCTCCACGACCAGCTCGCCACCCACGCCAGCGACTACGCCAAGGTCGCCGAGCTCGACGGCACCCTCCGCGAGCTCGCCGCCGAGAAGGCCTCCCTCGAGGAGCAGTGGCTCCTCGCCGCCGAACTCGCCGACGGCTGACACCCCCTGCTGCGGGATGACGTCCCGCAGGGCGCCCTTGTCAGCCCCTGTGCGGGCTGACACCCCCTGCTGCGGGATGACGTCCCGCAGGGGGCCCCTGTCGGCCCCTGGGCGGGCTGAGACTTGACGCTGCGGGCTGACACTCGCGGCACCCGGAAGGTCCGCGGAAAATGACCCTGTGGACAACCCAGAACGGGCTTGCGAAGGGCGCAGGATGTGCGCTCATGAACCCTCAACTGCTCGCGGTCATGCAAGCTCAGGCCGGTGTCTTCTCGACCCAGCAGGCCGCGGCCGCCGGGATCGATCGCGACGACCTCGCCGCGGCGGTCCGGCACGGCATGGTCGTCCGGGTCCGGCGCAACGTCTTCACGACGGCCGTGTTGTGGAACGACGGCCCGGTTACGCAACACCGCCTCGAGGTCGCGGCCGCGCTGCTGAATCGAGGTTGGCTGCCGGAGGTGACAGAGCGCCTCGTCGCGGGGCATCGCAGCGCGGCGTGTCTCTGGGGCTTCCACCTGCCGTGGGCTCTCGTCGGTGAACCGGACCAAGAGGCGTACCGCCAGGCCTCGCTCGGGGGCGAGACGCCGCCGGGTCCGTCCGAGGTCGAGCTCGTCTCCGCCGACCGCTGCAAGCGGACCTACCGCGCGCACGTGAGCGTCATGCCGGCGCAACTACCGGCGTCGCACCTGACGCACCATCAGGGCGTGCCGGTCACTACCCTCGCCCGCACCGCGGTCGACCTGATGCGGGAGAGCAACCGCAAGAACGGGCTGATCGTCGCGGACCAGGCGCTCCGGCTCGGCTGTCCCCAGCCTGACCTGATCGAGGTCGCGGAGTTCTGTGCCGGCTGGCGCGGTGGGAAGCAGGCGTTGGAACTCGCGCAGATCGCCGACGCGGGAGCCGAGTCCGCCAACGAGAGCGTCGCCCGTCTGATCCTCCACGACGCCGGCTATCGCGGCTACCGGACGCAGCACCGGATCGTGGACCGTGCCGGTCGGGAGCGTCGTCTGGACATCGCGCTCATCGAGCTCTGGGTCGACATCGAGCCGGACGGGCGCGTCAAGTACGAGCGGCCTCACGGCGAACTGTCGGCGGTGCTGTGGGACGAGAAGATCCGCGAGGACGACATCCGGGACGTCGGCTGGGAGGTAGTTCGCCCGACGCACGAGGAGCTGCACCACGCCGAGGCCCGGTTCCTCGCCAAGGTCGAGGCCGCGGCCGCGCGGGCTCGCCTCCGGCACGCCAGCTGAGTCCGGCGCGTGTCAGCCCGAGCGCGCACTTGTCGGCCCGCAGGTGGGCTGACACCCCACACCTGCGGGACGTCATCCCGCGGCACGGGGGTGTCGGCCTGAGCGAGGGCTGACACGGCCACCCTGCGGGACGTCATCCCGCAGCGGGGAGGCGGCGGGTCACTCGGGGTTGTCGAAGGGGGCGACGAGGTCGCGGAGGAGGTCGGCGAGGAGGTCGCGCTGGCGGTCGGTGAGGCCGGCGAGGAGCTTCTGCTCGTGGGCGAGGAGGTCGGTGAGGGTGTCGTCGACGACGGCGCGGCCCTTGGGGGTGAGGACGACCAGGACGCCCCGGCGGTCGGCGGGGTCGGGCTCGCGGCGGACGAGTTCCTTCGCGGCGAGGCGGTCGATCCGGTTGGTCATGGTTCCCGACGTCACGAGCGTCTGGTTCAGCAGCGCGCCGGGAGAGAGCTGGTACGGCTCACCCGATCGGCGGAGGGCGGAGAGGACGTCGAACTCCCACGCCTCGAGGTTGTGCTCGGCGAACGCGCTGCGGCGGGCCCGGTCCAGGTGTCGGGCGAGCCGGGTCACCCGGCTCAGCACCTCCAACGGCCGGGTGTCCAGGTCCGGTCGTTCACGTCGCCACGCGGCGACGAGCCGGTCCACCTCGTCCTGCATGAACCCGAATATAGCCACGATATTTTCTTGACATCAAGACAGTTGCGGATCATGGTGGATCGCCGGGAGGACACCATGTGGGACCCGCAGACCTATCTGGCCTACGCCGACGAGCGAACCCGGCCCGCGCGTGACCTGCTCGCCGCGATCGACGTCGAGAAGCCCGCCCGCGTCGTCGACCTCGGGTGCGGCACGGGCACCTCGACGCGGCTGCTGGCCCGGCGCTGGCCGGACGCGGACGTCCTCGGCACCGACTCCTCGCCCGAGATGATCGCCGCCGCGCAGGCCGAGCCCGCCGAACCGGGGGCCGCCGCGTGCCGCTACGAGGTCGCCGACGCGTACTCCTGGGCCCCGGGCGAGCCCGTCGACGTCTGGTTCTCCAACGCGATGCTCCAGTGGCTCCCGGGCCACCTGGACCGGCTCCCGGGCTGGCTGCGCACCGTCGCCCCCGGCGGCGTCCTGGCCTTCCAGGTCCCCGGCAACTTCGAGTCCCCGAGCCACGTGCTGCTCCGCGAGGTCACCCGCAGCCCCGCCTGGCGGGATCGCCTCGCCGGCATCCCCGAGCGCCGCGAGGCCGTCGAGAGCCCCGCCCGCTACGCCGACGTCCTGGCCGCTGCCGGTGCGCGTCCCGACGTCTGGGAGACGACCTACCTGCACCGCCTCGACGGCCCCGACCCGGTGCTGCGCTGGACGACGGGGACGGCGTTGCGCCCGGTGCTCGCGGTGCTGGGGGAGGACAGCGAGGCGCGTGCGGCCTTCCTGGCCGAGTACGGCGCGGCCCTGCGCGCGGCCTACCCGCCCAACGACGCCGGGACCGTCACGTTCCCGTTCCGGCGAATCTTCGTCGTGGCGCGAATCCCGGCCTGACCAGCGCGATCGCGCTCCGGTGCGCGTACCGGCCCACCTGGCCCGTCCGGGCAAGGTTTCTCCCCCGTTCGGATGGGACGCATCACAAGGGGGTGCGGCGGGTAGCACCCGAACCGTAACCTACGGACACGTAGGTCACCTTCGACCGAGCAGTCCCCGACGAAACGAGCTTCTGCATGGCAACAACCCAGCTGCTTCCGCCGACCCCCGAGGTCAAGGGAACGATGGGATCGGAACGGAAGAGCTGGCTCGAACAGACCGTTCTCGGAGTGTTCATCGTCGTTCCGCTGATCGCGGTCGCGGCGATCGTCCCCGTCATGTGGGGATGGGGCCTGCACTGGCGCGACGTCGTCATCGCCGGCGTCTTCTACGTGATCACGGGGTTCGGCATCACCGTCGGGTTCCACCGCTACTTCACGCACGGGTCGTTCCGCGCCAAGCGGCCGCTGCGCATCGCGCTCGGCATCATGGGCAGCCTCGCCGTGGAGGGGCCGCTGATCCGCTGGGTCGCGGACCACCGCAAGCACCACCAGTTCTCCGACACCGAGGGCGACCCGCACTCGCCGTGGGCCTACGGCGAGAGTGTCCGCGGCCTGACGCGCGGGCTGTACCACGCGCACGTGGGCTGGCTCTTCGACGAGGAGCAGACGCCGGCCAAGAAGTACGCGCCGGACCTGCTCGCGGACCCGGACGTGGTCAAGATCTCCCGCCACTTCCCGACGTGGGTCGCGGTCTCGACCCTGCTCCCGCCGCTCCTCGGCGGCCTGTGGTCGATGTCCTGGCAGGGCGCGCTGTCGGCGTTCTTCTGGGCGACGCTGGTCCGTATCGCGCTGCTGCACCACGTCACCTGGTCGGTCAACTCGATCTGCCACGTCGTGGGCAACCGGCCGTTCAAGAGCCGCGACCGCTCCGGCAACGTGTGGTGGCTCGCGATCCTCAGCTTCGGCGAGTCGTGGCACAACCTGCACCACGCCGACCCGACCTCCGCGCGCCACGGCGTGCTCCGCGGTCAGATCGACACCAGCGCCCGGCTGATCTGGATGTTCGAGAAGCTCGGCTGGGCCTCGAACGTCCGCTGGCCCGACGCCAAGCGCCTCGACGCCCGACGCGCCACCTGAGTCGCGCGCTGATCATCGGCCTGGATTAGGCAGACTGGTCCCCATGGCCGAGGCTTCCGACTCGAACGGGCGGGCGGCGACGCGAGCCCGGATGTCGGGCAAGGAGCGTCGCCTCCAACTCGTCGACGTCGGCCGTCGCCTGTTCGCCGAGAAGGGTTTCGAAGGCACCTCGGTCGAGGAGATCGCGGCGAAGGCCGGCGTCTCCAAGCCGGTCGTGTACGAGCACTTCGGTGGCAAGGAAGGCCTCTACGCGGTCGTCGTCGACCGCGAGATCGAGCTGCTGCTGGAGCGCATGACGAACGCGCTGACCAGCCGCAACCCGCGTCAGCTCGCCGAGCAGGCCGCGCTCGCACTGCTGGAGTACATCGAGACCAACACCGACGGTTTCCGCATCCTCGTGCGGGACTCGCCGGTCACGCAGTCCACCGGTGGCTTCGCGAGCCTGATCTCCGACGTCGCGAGCCAGGTCGAGCACATCATGGTCGCGCAGTTCAAGGCGCGCGGCTTCGACCCGAAGCTCGCCCCGATGTACGCGCAGATGCTCGTCGGCATGGTCGCGCTGACGGGGCAGTGGTGGCTCGACGTCCGCAAGCCGAAGCGGGCCGAGGTCGCCGCCCACCTGGTCAACCTCGCCTGGAACGGTCTGGGCCACCTCGAGGCCAAGCCCGCCCTGAAAACGGTCGCCGCCGACGGCACCAAGCCGGTCCGCGCGTCCGGGAAGAACGCGGAGCGACGCGCGAGCAAGTAGCCTCACCTCTGCCGATCCCGGGTCGTCTAAGGGCAGGACAAGCGGTTTTGGTCCGCTTTATGGGGGTTCGAATCCTCCCCCGGGAGCAAGTCGACCGGACGCTGGAGGACCCGTGAAGCCCGCCGCCGTGATCGTGCTCGCCGCCGGCGAAGGCACCCGGATGAAGTCGTCGACCCCGAAGGTGATGCACACCCTCGGGGGCCGGTCGCTCGTCGGACACGCCCTCGCCGCCGCCCGGGGCACCGACCCCGAGCGCGTGATCGTCGTCGTCGGCTCCGGCCGCGAACTGGTCACCGCGCACCTCGGCGAGATCGACGCCGCCGCGGTGCCCGTCGTCCAGGAGCCGCGCAACGGGACGGGCCACGCGGTGCGCATCGCCCTGACCGAGGCCGCGCCCGACGTCACCGGGACCGTCCTCGTCGTCTGCGGCGACGTGCCGCTGCTGCGCACCGAGACCCTGCAGGCCCTGCTCGACCACCACGCCGCGGAGGGCAACGCCGCGACCGTGCTCACCGCGATCGTCCCGGACCCCACCGGCTACGGCCGCATGGTGCGCGACGACAGCGGGGCGGTCACCGCGATCGTCGAGCACCGCGACGCGACCGACGCCCAGCGTGCGATCGCCGAGATCAACTCCGGCATCTACGCCTTCGACGGCGCGCTGCTGCGGGACGCGCTCGGCCGCCTGCGCACCGACAACAGCCAGGGCGAGGAGTACCTCACCGACACCCTCGAGATCCTGCGCACCGACGGCCACCGCGTCGGCGCGCTGCCGGCCGAGGACTTCAACGAGATCCACGGGATCAACGACCGCGTCCAGCTCGCGCACCTGCGTCGGCTGCTCAACGACCGGGTCTGCGAACACTGGATGCGGGCCGGCGTCACGATCGTCGACCCCGCGACGACCTGGATCGACGTCGAGGTCACCCTCGCCCCGGACGTCACGCTCGCCCCGAACACGCAGCTGCACGGCCGGACGCGGATCGCCGCCGGCGCCGTCGTCGGCCCGAACACGACGCTGACCGACGTCGAGGTGGGGGAGGACGCGAAGGTCCTGGCGACCCACGCGACCGACGTCGAGATCGGGCCCGGCGTCTCGACCGGCCCGTTCACGTTCCTGCGCCCCGGCACGACGCTGGCCGCCAGGAGCAAGGTCGGCGCGTTCTGCGAGGTCAAGAACTCCAACCTCGGCATCGGCTCGAAGATCCCGCACCTGTCCTACGTCGGCGACGGTGACATCGGCGACGGCACCAACATCGGCGCGGCGACGATCTTCGTGAATTACGACGGGCAGACCAAGAGCCGCACCAAGGTCGGCGACCACGCGTTCGTGGGCTGCGACACCATGCTCGTCGCGCCGGTCACGGTGAACGACGGGGCGTACGTCGCGGCCGGGTCGGTGATCACCTCCGACGTCCCGCCCGGGGCGATGGCCGTCGCCCGCGGCAAGCAGCGCAACGTCGAGGGCTGGGTCGAGCGCAAGCGCCCGGACTCGAAGTCGGCGAAGGCGGCCGCGGCGGCCCGCGAGGCCCGGGAGCAGAACGGGTCCTGACGTCCCCCGATTCGCGCGATGAACCCGACATGAAGGACACTGCTGCCTAGCGTCCCCACCGCATCTGACGCCAGGGCCCCCGGAGGAGCAGACCCATGACGGGTATCACGACCACCGGCGAGCGGAAGCTGCTCGTCATGGGGGGCCGCGCCTACCCCGAACTGACCGAGGAGATCGCCTCGGAACTCGGTATCGAGCCGACCCCGACGACCGCGCTCGACTTCGCCAACGGCGAGATCTACGTGCGGTTCCAGGAGTCGGTCCGTGGCGCGGACACCTTCGTGATCCAGAGCCACGCGACGCCGATCAACCAGGCGATCATGGAGCAGCTGATCATGGTCGACGCGCTCAAGCGCGCCTCGGCCAAGCGCATCACCGTCGTGATGCCGTTCTACGGCTACTCCCGCCAGGACAAGAAGCACCGCGGCCGCGAGCCGATCTCGGCCCGCCTGATCGCGGACCTGTTCCGCACCGCCGGCGCCGACCGCCTGATCTCCGTCGACCTGCACACCGCGCAGATCCAGGGCTTCTTCGACGGCCCCGTCGACCACCTGTTCGCGCTGCCGCTGCTGACGCGCTACGTCGGCAACCGCGTCGACCGCAACCGTCTGACGGTCGTCTCCCCGGACGCCGGCCGCGTCCGCGTCGCCGACATGTGGACCGACCGTCTCGGCTGCCCGCTGGCGATCGTCCACAAGCGCCGCGACCCGAACGTGCCCAACCAGGTCAAGGTCCACGAGGTCGTCGGTGAGGTCGAGGGCCGCACCTGCGTGCTCGTCGACGACATGATCGACACCGCCGGCACCATCACCCAGGCCGCCGACGCCCTGTTCGAGAACGGCGCCGCCGACGTCATCGTCGCCGCGACCCACGCGATCCTGTCCGGCCCCGCCGTGGACCGGCTCAAGAACTCCCGGATCTCCGAGGTCGTCGTCACCAACACGCTCCCCATCGAGGAGGAGCGCCGGTTCGACAAGCTCACGGTGCTCTCGATCGCCCCGCTGATCGCCCGCGCGATCCGCGAGGTCTTCGACGACGGCTCCGTCACCAGCCTCTTCGAGGGCCAGGGCTGAGCGTCCGGTAGGCTTCCCGGGTTGCCCGGCGAGGGAGACCACCCGCTCTTGGGGGTAGGGACTCCGTGATCGACGGCGAGTACGGTCCTCCGTGGGCCCGCGCTTGCCGCGCCCACGTCGAGCATCGACCCACCGCCCGTACGTGAGAAACACGTTCGACGTTCGCATGTGAAAGAGGAGTTCCACCGTGGCCGAGGTCAAGATCAGCGCCGAGTCGCGCAGCGAGTTCGGCAAGGGCGCCGCCCGGCGGATCCGCCGCGACCACAAGGTCCCGGGCGTCCTCTACGGGCACGGTCAGGACCCGAAGCACATCACGCTGCCCGGCCACGACCTGATGCTCGCCCTCAAGACGGCGAACGTCCTGCTCTCCATCGACCTGGACGGCAAGAACGAGCTCGCGATCCCGAAGGACGTCCAGCGGGACCCGATCAAGGGCGTGCTCGAGCACGTCGACCTGCTCATCGTGAAGCGCGGCGAGAAGGTCAAGGTCGAGGTCGCCCTCAACGTCATCGGTGAGCCGGTTCCGGACGCCATGGTCGCCCAGGAGCTCAACACCCTCGAGGTGATGGCCGAGGCCACCCACATCCCGACGGCGTTCGACGTCGACATCACCGACCGCCCGATCGGCTCGCAGATCCTCGCCAAGGAGATCGACCTGCCGACCGGTGTCGAGCTCGTCACCGACCCCGAGCACCTCGCGGTCAACATCATCCCGGTGCCCGTCGCCGCCGAGCCGGAGGGCGAGGAGGCGGCCGAGGGTGCCGCCCCCGCGGCCGAGGCTGCGGCCGAGACCGAGGGCGACGCCCCCGCCGAGGCCGCCGAGTAGTTCGGCGAGCTCTCCCGCACGGCCGCCGGCATGTCCGAGGACCGCTGGCTCGTCGTCGGCCTGGGGAATCCCGGGCCGGAGTACGTCGCGAACCGGCACAACGTCGGGTTCCTCGTCGTCGAGACCCTGGCCGAGCGCAACCGCTCGTCGTTCAAGGCCCACAAGGCGCGTGCGGACGTCGCCGAGACGCGGTTGGGCGGCCCGGGTGGGCCGCCCGTCGTGCTCGCCCGTCCGCGGTCGTACATGAACGAGTCCGGCGGCCCGGTCTCGGGGTTGTGCAAGTACTACGACGTCCCGCCCGAGCGCCTGGTCGTGATCCACGACGAGCTCGACCTGCCGTTCGCCGCCCTCCGGGCCAAGTTCGGGGGCGGCGACAACGGCCACAACGGGCTGAAGTCGATCCGCCGCTCGCTCGGGACCGGCGACTACCACCGGATCCGGTTCGGCATCGACCGGCCGCCGGGGCGCATGGACCCCGCGGCCTACGTCCTGCGCGACTTCTCCGCCGCCGAGCGCAAGGACCTGGACCTGGAGCTCGACCGCTGCGCCGACGCGGTCGAGATGCTCGTCCGCGAGGGTCTCGAGCGAACGCAAAATACGTTCAATTCGTGACGTTTCGGACCCCCGCAGGGTGGGGTACGAGCCCGGGCGTTGTGTCGTCGACGACGGTGTCGATGCCGGTGGACATGTCGGGACTCGTCGGGACGGCCTTACCAAGGCCTTTCCCAACCTGGCCCTGCCGATGGGAGGGGTAGGCCGCTGTCGCCCGTAGAAAAAGGTATGGGCCGTCACGCCCGCCCTCTCGGCGGAACCGAAACGTGCGCCCCGGACGCTGCTCCCGCGGGAGCTGTGGAGTCGCCGGGCGAAAGTCTCCCGGGCGCGACCGGCCGTCGCCGCGCTCCGCGCCCGCCCGCTGACGCTCCGTCGCCGAGTCCGTCGTCGAGTCCGTTGTCGAGTCCGTCGCTGAGTCCGGCACCGCCCCGTGGTGGCCGCCATCGAGCGCCGAGCATCCCCGAACCCCCGGCCGTCGTGCCGGTCGACGTGGTCCACGCCGAGGTCCACCCCCGGATCCACGCCGAGATCCACACCGAGCCCGCGCCCCGGCCCCGCGGTCACCGCCGGGCGCCGAAACGCCGGATGCCGATCGCGGTCCCGGCGGCGGCCGGCGCGGCGGTGGCGGTGACCGCCGTCGGCGGCGTGACCCTGCACGGGGTCGGGGGGAGCTCCGGCGGCGTCGCCCTGGAGTCCGTGGCCGGTGTCGGCGGCGCCTCCGAGGTCCAGCGGGTCGTCGTCCCCGAGCGCGCGACGCGCGACCAGATGCGGGCCGTCCTGGGGTCCAAGGCCGCGAACCAGGCCCGGGCCCGCGCGAAGGCCCTGCGGGACGAGCGGCTGGCCCTCGCGGCGGCCCAGCGCCTCGCGGCCCTGCAGCGCGCCTGCGGCTACAACCCGTACGCGCAGAAGAACGAGAAGCTGAACGCCGAGCAGCAGCGCAATGCGCGGATCATCATCGACGTCGCCCAGCGGATGGGCCTGCCCCCGCGGGCCGCGGTGATCGCGATCGCGACCGCGCTGCAGGAGTCGTACCTGAAGAACCTCCGCGGCGGGCACCTCGACTCGGCCGGCCTGTTCCAGCAGCGCCCGTCGGCGGGCTGGGGGAGCTACTCGCAGGTGACGGACCCGTACTACTCGGCGCGGAAGTTCTACACCGAGCTCAAGGAGGTCCGCGGCTGGCAGCGCCTGCCGCTGACCGTCGCCGCCCAGGACGTCCAGGTCTCCGCGTTCCCCTCCGCCTACGCCCGGTGGGAGCGGATGGCCGCGCAGCTCGTCAGCTCGGTCCTGAAGGTCCCGGTCGAGGAGCTCAACTGCACCCCGCTGCGCAGCACCTGAGGCAGTCGCTGAGCTCGGTTACCTGGAGTTAACGCGGGAGTCCCGGTCCGGGAAAAGCGCGCTGGCACGCTCCGGCCGTGCCCCCGATCTCGTACGTCACCGTCCACGGGTACCGCCGCGCGTTCCGCATGGCCGGAAGCGGCCCGCCCCTGCTGCTGATCCACGGCATCGGCGACAGCTCCGACACCTGGGACACGGTGATCGACGAACTCGCCGAGCACTACACCGTCATCGCCCCGGACCTGCTCGGTCACGGCCGGTCCGACCGGCCCCGGGCGGACTACTCGATCGCCGCCTTCGCCTGCGGGATGCGCGACCTGATCAGCGTCCTCGACCTCGACCGCGTCACCGTGTGCGGGCACTCGCTCGGCGGCGGGGTCGCGATGCAGTTCGCCTACCAGTTCCCCGAGCGCTGCGAGCGCCTCGTGCTCGTGTGCACCGGCGGGGTCGGGCCGAAGACGCACCCGCTGTTCCACCTGGTCGCGACGCCCGGCGTCGAGACCTTCCTGCCGGTGCTGCGCATGCCCGGGGTCAAGACGGTCGGGTCCGTCGGGCTCACGCTGCTGCGGTGGCTCGACACCGACCTCGGGCGGGACGCCGGTGACCTGATGCGGCTGTTCGACGCGCTGCCCGACTCACCGGCGCGGAGCGCGTTCCTGCGGACGCTGCGCGCCGCCGTCGACCGCCGCGGCCAGGTCATCACGATGCTCGACCGCTGCTACCTCGCCGAGGGCATGCCGACGCTGCTGATCTGGGGTGCGCGGGACGCGATCATCCCCGTCGACCAGGCCCACCTCGTGCACGAGGCGATGCCGGGCAGCCGGCTGGAGATCTTTCCCGACGCCGGGCACTTCCCGCACCACACCGATCCGGAGCGTTTCCTCGCCGTGCTCCGCGACTTCCTCGACTCCACCGAGCCCGCCGACTACAGCTCCGCCCAGTGGCGCACCCTGCTCCGCACCGGCCGGGGCATGCCCGGCCCCGGGGCGACCCTCGCCGCCGTCCCCGACCCCGCCGAGGACGCGACGATCGGCGCCTAATCCCGGGCCTGGTCCCGGTCCCGGACCGGCTGGCCCTTCAGCGCGGCCCGCATCGCGTCGCGCCAGATCGGTCCGGGCAGCGCGCCGCCGAACAGGGTCTCGTAGCGCTGCCCGCCGATGCGGACGTTCTTCAGCGGGCGGGACCCCTCGGGGTACCCGGCCCACACCGCGGCGGCGAGCCGCGAGGTGAACCCCGCGAACCAGACCGCGGTTGCGTCGTTGGTCGTTCCGGTCTTGCCGGCGGCCGGGCGGCGGCCGAGGGACATCTTCGCGCCGGTGCGGTCGTCGAGGTCTCCGTCGATGACGCCCTCGAGCAGCTTCGTCACCCCGCGGGCGACGTCCTTCGGGATCACCTGGTCGCAGTCACGGCCGGGGACGTCGAGCTCACCCCCGTCGGGCTCGGTGATGCCGACAATCGCGCGGGAGGCGCAGTGCTTGCCGTCCGCCGCGAACGTCGCGTACGCCTCGGCCAGCCGCAGCGGCGAGACCTCGTCGACGCCGAGCACGAACGACGGCACCCGCGACAGGTCCTCGCCGTCCGCACGGCGGACGCCCATCTTCTCGGCGAGCTCCGGGGGCGCGCAGGTGCCGACCTCCTCGGCGAGCTGGACGTAGTAGGTGTTCACGGACCTCGCCGTCGCCGACGCGAGGTCGAGCGAGCCGAAGCTGCGCTTCTCGTAGTTGCCGACGCTGTAGGGCGGATAGGTGCGGCCGGTCGCACAGTTCGTGAATCCGTCGACGGTCACGGACGAGGGCGCGCTGAACCGCTTCGAGGGCTCGATGCCCTTCTTCAGTGCCGCGGCGGCGACGAACGGCTTGAACGTCGACCCGGCCTGGAACCCGGCGCTGCCGCCCTGGTCGCGGTCGAGGGCGTAGTTCACCGTCGTCTGGCCGGCGTCGGTGTCCTCGCCCCACTCCCGGTTGATCGCGACGGCCCGGACCGCGCCCGTGCCCGGTTCGGTCATCACGATCGCGCTCGCGATGTCGTGACCGCGCGCGATGTGGTCGTCGACGGCGGCCTCGGCGGCCTGCTGAACCTTGGGGTCGAGCGTCGAGCGGATCGTGAGCCCGCCCTCGTACAGTCGCTCCATGCGTTCGGCAGGAGAGCTGCCGAGGCTCTTCATCGCGCGGACCTCCGCCACGACGTAGCCGCAGAACCACGGGTGGGGGGAGTCCGCGCAGCCGAGGCGCAGCGGGGTCGGTTCCAGACGGAGTGGCTCGGCCTTCGCGGCCTCGGCCTGCTCGCGGTTGATCCGGCCGACCTCGGCCATCCGGGTCAGCACGACGTTGCGGCGCTTCGTGGCGTTGTCCGGGTTCTTGATCGGGTCGTACGCGGTGGGCGCGCGCACGATGCCGGCGAGCAGCGCGCTCTGAGCCAGCGTCAGGTCCTTCGCGGGCTTGCTGAAGTAGCGTTGGGCGGCGACCTGAACGCCGTACGCGCCGTTGCCGAAGTAGACGAGGTTCAGGTAGCGCTCGAGGATCTCGTCCTTGTCGAGTCGGCTCTCCACCGCGAGGGCGGCTCCCATCTCGCGGATCTTGCGGGAGATCGTCGTCTCGGTGGCCCGGCTGACGTCGTCGTCGTCCTCGGCGGCCGCGACCTGCGCCTGCTTGACGTACTGCTGCGTCAGCGTCGAACCACCCTCCTCGACGCCCCCGGCCGCGATGTTGGCCGTCAGTGCGCGCACCATCCCCACCGGGTCGATGGCGCCGTGGTCGTAGAAGCGGTTGTCCTCGATCGCGAGCACGGCGTCCTGCACCGCCGGGGCGACGTCGGTGAGGTCGACGTCGACGCGGTCCTGCACGCCGAACGTCGCGATCACCGAGCCGTCGGTGGCCAGCACACTCGATCGCCGCGGGGCGTCGGGCGCGACCGCGGAGGAGGGGATCCACTCCTCCAACGCCACGGCCTGAGACTCCGTCAGCGAGTACAACCCGGCCGCCAGCGTCGCCAGCAGCGCGAACACCACGGCCCCGACGGCGCCGACGACGCGTGGCCCCCCGGCCCGGATCTGTTCCCCCAGGTTCACGCGCGTTCCTCCGCGTCGGCGTCGCTCGGCAGACTCTCGGTGAGGCCGACCCGGTCCACCACGCGGTGGTACCGCTCCCCGAGGAGACCGCCGGCGACCGCGCCGAGCGCCGCGACGCCGAGCGCGCCGAGTCCGAGGGCCACCGTCGCGATGCCGGGCACCAGCGAGAGCGCGACGTCCCGGAAGCCGAGGTCGAGCACGAGCGCGAGCAGGAACAACGCGACCGGGACGCCCACGGTCCATCCGCAGACCGCGACCCCCTGCAGCAGACCGTCGAACCGGGCCATGCGCGCGGCCACGTAACCCCCGCAGAGGAAGGCGCCGAACAGGACGACCGCGAGCAGGATCGCGCCGAGGATGCTGACCGCGACGGCGTTGGACGCGGCGCCGTCGGTGGCGCTGTTCGGGTCGGTGCCGAGCACGACGCCGATCGCGATCATCAGCGCCAGGACGCCGGAGGTGAGCAGCACGGTCATGCCGACCGCGGTGACCCAGCCGAAGAACGCGGCGCCGACCTGGACACCACCGAACACCCGGCGCTGCCGGGCGACCACGGCCTCCGGGCCGATGCGGTGGCGGCTCCGGCGGCGTCGCAGCTGGGTGGGCAGGACGGTCCCGGTGCCGATCCGGGCTGGGGTCACCGACACGGTTCGGCTCCTCGGGTGGTGGACGGACGGGTTCGCGGGCGCGGGGTGCGGGACGGCGCCGCTCGGTCGAGCAGCGCGAGCGCCTCGCCGGCGGACGCGGGCCGCTCGGAGGTGCGCAGTCGGGTGCAGGCGTCGATGACGTCCCAGAGGGCCGGCGGCGCGCTCGCCCCGACGCAGACCTCGAGCAGGACGCCGCAGGAGTACAGGTCGGAGCGGTAGGTCGGGGCGACGCCCTCGAGGACCTCGGGCGCGACGTACCGCGCGGTCCCCATGACCTCCCCGGTCTGCGTCAGCCGCGCGGCGGCGGGGGAGAGGGCGATGCCGAAGTCGAAGAGCTTCGCGTCACCGGTCTCGGTGAGGAGCAGGTTGGACGGCTTGATGTCGCGGTGCACGACCCCGGAGTCGTGGACGTAGGCGACGGCCTCCAGGAGGTGGCGCGCGAGCGTCATCGCGTCGGGCGGGTCGTCGGCCTTCATCCGCTGGGCGAGGGTCTTCCCGCGCACGTACTCCATCGCGAGGTAGGGCCGGCGATGGTCGCCGCCGTCGTCGACGACCGCGACGAGCCGCGGGTGCCGCAGCGTCCCCGCGATCTGGGCCTCCCGGCGGAAGCGGTCGACGAACTGCGGGTCCAGCGCCAGGGAGTCCGCGAGGATCTTCACCGCGACCGCCTCGAACACCGGGGCCGGGCCGCGGTGATCGTCCGCCAGCCAGACCGACGCCATCCCGCCCGTCCCGAGCAGCCGCCGCAGTCGGTACCGGTCGCCGAGCCCGAAGGGCGCCCCGGCGCCGAGTTCGCCGGCCGCCTCGACGGCCCGGCCCGCCGGCTGGGTCGCGTCGAGGAGGGGCGGTGTGGAACTCCGACGCTGTCGCATACGAAGGAGCGGCTACCCGCCGTTCCCCCCGGCACGCAGTCCGCAGCCGCTGCGAAAGATCTGTTCGGTAGATCACGGTGACCTCGCCCGACACGCCGGACAACACGCGGACGAATCCGGACACGTCGGACACACCTCCGGAGGGGTCTCGACGGAGGCGAGATCGGTTCGGAAACGAGTGCCGAGTCCCGACCTACGGTCCATCCCCGTGTCTCCCACCGACCACGCGCACGGCCGGCTGTGGCTTGGCTCACCACGGCGCCCCTCGCGTTCCCGCCCGAGCCGCCGCGGCCGCCATTCCCTCGCCGCGGCCGTCGCCCTCGCCCTCGTCGGCGCCGCTCTCGCGGGCCCGGTGATCGCCGACGAGTCGGCCGCCGACGCTGCTGACGCCGACGCCGCCGAGACCGCGGCCGCTGCCGTCGGCCCCGCCGGACCGGTGCCCGCCCCCGGGGACCGGTTCCTGGCCCGCGGCTGGGAGCGCAGCGCGCCGTCCGTGCCGGCCGGTGCGCTGCCCGGCGTCACGGCGGAGCCCGTCCGGGCGGACGAGCGGGCCTCCCGCGCCGCGCCGCGCCCGGAGCTGGTCCTGCGCCGCCCCGAGGCCGTGCTCGGACAGCCGCTGCCGCAGCAGGTGCTCGCGAAGCCGATCCGGCGGCGCGCCACGCTGCCGAAGCTCGGCGGCGCCTGCGGGTACAACCCGCGGATCCAGCAGTTCCCCGCACTCGACGCGCACCAGATGGCGAACGCGCGGACGATCGTCGCCGTCGGGAAACTGCTCGGCCTGCCGCCGCGGGCGGCCGTCATCGCGGTCGCGACGGCCTACCAGGAGTCCTGGATCCGCAACCTGAACTGGGGCGACCGCGACTCGCTCGGGCTCTTCCAGCAGCGCCCGTCCTACGGCTGGGGCACCAAGGCGCAGATCCGCACCCCGGCCTACGCGGCGGCCGCGTTCTACGGGCCGCTGGTCGCGATCCCCGGCTGGGAGCGGATGCCGCTCACCGTCGCCGCCCAGGCCGTCCAGCGGTCGGCGTTCCCGAACCGGTACGCCCAGTGGGAGCTGCTCGCCGCGACGGTCGTCGACCGGCTGCTCGAGGTGCCGGACCGGCAGCTGCGCTGCCGCCGCTGAGGATCAGCGGCCGGGGCAGAAGATGCCTTCGGCCTGGATGTTCTCGTCGGCGTCGGTGTCCTCGAAGCCTTCGAGGAACGCGGTGAACGCGGCCGAGAACGCCGCATCGTCCCCGGTCTTCGCGGCCTCGACGACCTTGGCGTAGCTCTCGTCGCTGTAGCGCTGGAACGCCTTCATCGCGGCGGCGGCCGCCCGGTCGGCCTCGGTCACCGGGAGCTTGGCGACCTCGGCGTCGAACTTCTCGACCAGCGCCGCCAGCTTCGGCTCGTCCTCGAGGAACTGCTCGCGGGTCGGGTCCTCGCCGCCGGTGACGTCGAGACTGTCCGCCGAGAGCTGGTCGCAGAGCCGGTTGACCTTGTCCGCGAAGCTGCCGGGGGCGGGGAACGGGCTCTCCGAGGCCTCGATGTCCTCGCCGAGGTCGTCGGCGTCGGAGTCGTCGTCGCTGCATCCGGCGAGGGCGAGGAGCAGCACGGCCCCGATCGCCGCCGCGCGTCGCCAGGGCCCACTCCGCTGCGTGCTCATGCTCGCGATCCTTCCAAACGGTCGGCCCGGACGCGCTGTCGCCGGGCCGACGTAGGCTGAGCTCACCCCGGTCCGGTTTGCGGATCCGGGGTGTTCGCGTTGTCCGCACCCGCCTGGGAAGAGACTCACCGTGCCGCTGTCCGGTCTCCTCGACGTCGTCGCCACCGACCCGGTGCTCGCCGACGCGCTGATCCGCGCCCAGGCCGGCGACCTGCCGAGCCTGGACCTGATCGGCCCGCCCGGGTCGCGCCCGTTCGCCCTCGCCGCGCTCGCCGCCCGCACCGGTCGCCCGGTGCTCGCCGTGGTCGCGACCGGCCGCGAGGCCGACGACCTGCAGGCCGCCCTGTCCGCGCTGCTCCCGGCCGAGCGCGTCGCGGTGTTCCCCTCCTGGGAGACCCTCCCGCACGAGCGGATGTCGCCCCGCGCCGACACCGTCGGCCGCCGGCTCGCAGTGCTGCGCCGGCTCACGCGGCCGCTGCCGGACGACCCCGCCGCGGGGCCCCTCGACGTCGTCATCTGCCCGGTGCGCAGCCTGGTGCAGCCGATGGTCCCGGGCCTCGGTGAGCTGGAGCCGGTCAGCCTCCGGGTCGGCGACGAGGTCGAGCTCGACGCCGTCGTCGACGGCCTCGCCGCGGCCGCCTACGCCCGCGTCGACCTCGTCGAGCGCCGCGGTGAGTTCGCCGTCCGTGGTGGTCTGGTCGACGTGTTCCCGCCCACCGAGGAGCACCCGCTCCGCGTCGAGTTCTGGGGCGACACGGTCGAGGAGATTCGCCCGTTCAAGGTGGCCGACCAGCGCAGCCTGGAGTCGGGGGAGAAGGCCGAGACCCGCGAGACGCTGTGGGCGCCCCCGTGCCGGGAGCTCCTGCTCACCAAGGAGGTCCGCGACCGCGCCGCCGCGCTGCGCACCTCGCACCCGGAACTGGAGGACATCGTCGGCCGCATCGCCGACGGCATCGCGGTCGACGGCATGGAGGCGCTCTCGCCGGTCCTGGTCGACCACATGGAGCTCCTCGTCGACCAGATGCCCCCGAACACGCTGATCGTCGCCTGCGACCCGGAGCGCGTCCGCGCCCGCGCCGTCGACCTGGTCCGCACCAGCCAGGAGTTCCTCGAGGCCTCCTGGTCCGGCGCCGCCGCCGGCGGGAAGGCCCCGATCGACCTCGGCGCCGCCGCGCTCCGTGACCTCGGCGAGGTCCGCGAGCACATCCGCGGCCTCGGTCTCCCGTGGTGGACGATCGCGCCCTTCGCCTCCACCGACTCCGCCGACGACACCGTTGCGCTCGACGAGGTGGCTGCAACAGCGACCGATCCTTCGGCCGCTGCGCTGGGGGCGCGGGCGCCGGAGGCCTACCGCGGCGAGACCGCGCGGGCGGTGGCGGACGTTCAGGCCTGGCTGGCCGACGGGTGGTCGGTCGTGATGGTCGCGGCCGGGCACGGCACGGCGCAGCGGACGGTCGAGGTGCTGAGCGCCGACAACCTCCCGGTGCGACTGGTTGACGAGGTCGCCGGTCCGCCGGAGCCGGGCGTGGCGCTCGTGACGTGCGCGGAGCTCGCGACCGGGTTCGTGGACGAGGCCCGCAAGCTCGCCGTTCTCACCGAGTACGACCTCACCAGCCGGGCCGGGATCTCGACCAAGGACCTGCGGGGCCGGATGCCGAGCCGGCGCCGCAACATGGTCGACCCGCTGCAGCTGCGGCCGGGGGACTTCGTCGTCCACTCCCAGCACGGCGTCGGCCGCTACGTCGAGATGGTGCAGCGCACCGTCGGCGGGGCGACCCGCGAGTACCTCGTCATCGAGTACGCGCCGAGCAAGCGCGGCCAACCCGGCGACCGGCTGTACGTCCCCTCGGACGCGCTCGAGGCCGTCACCCGCTACGTCGGTGGCGAGCAGCCGGCGCTGCACCGCCTCGGCGGCGCGGACTGGCAGAAGGCGAAGGGCCGTGCCCGCAAGGCGGTCAAGGAGATCGCGGGCGAGCTGATCCGCCTCTACGCCGCCCGCACGTCGGCTCCCGGGCACGCCTTCGGGCCGGACACCCCGTGGCAGCGCGAACTCGAGGACGCCTTCCCCTACATCGAGACGCCCGACCAGCTCGCGGCCATCGACGAGGTCAAGGCGGACATGGAGAAGCCGTACCCGATGGACCGCGTGATCTGCGGCGACGTCGGCTACGGCAAGACCGAGATCGCGGTCCGCGCGGCGTTCAAGGCGGTGCAGGACGGCAAGCAGGTCGCGGTCCTGGTGCCGACGACCCTGCTGGCCCAGCAGCACTTCCAGACCTTCTCCGACCGGTACGCGCCGTTCCCCGTGACCGTGCGGAACCTCTCGCGGTTCAACACGGCCACCGAGACCGAGGCCGTCATCTCCGGTCTCGCGGACGGCAGCATCGACATCGTGATCGGAACGCACCGCCTGCTCTCGCAGACGACGCAGTTCAAGAACCTCGGGCTGATCATCGTCGACGAGGAGCAGCGCTTCGGTGTCGAGCACAAGGAGCAGCTGAAGAAGCTGCGGACCCACGTCGACGTGCTCACGATGTCCGCGACCCCGATCCCGCGAACGCTGGAGATGTCGATCACCGGGATCCGGGAGATGTCGACGATCCAGACCCCGCCGGAGGAGCGGCACCCGGTCCTCACCTTCGTCGGGCCCTACCAGGACAAGCAGATCCAGGCCGCGATCCGTCGAGAGCTGATGAGGGAGGGTCAGGTCTTCTACGTCCACAACCGGGTGGAGTCGATCGAGAAGGCCGCGAAGCGCCTGGTCGACCTCGTTCCCGAGGCGCGGGTCGCGACCGCGCACGGGCAGATGAACGAGCACACGCTCGAGCAGGTCATCGTCGACTTCTGGGAGAAGCGCTTCGACGTCCTCGTCTGCACGACGATCGTCGAGACCGGCCTGGACATCTCCAACGCGAACACGCTGATCGTCGAGCGCGCCGACGTGCTCGGCCTCGCGCAGCTGCACCAGCTGCGTGGCCGCGTGGGCCGGTCGCGCGAGCGCGGGTACGCCTACTTCCTGTACCCGCCGGAGAAGCCGCTGACCGAGACCGCGCACGAGCGGCTCGCGACCATCGCGCAGCACACCGAGCTCGGCGCCGGCATGTACGTCGCGATGAAGGACCTCGAGATCCGCGGCGCCGGCAACCTGCTCGGCGGCGAGCAGTCCGGGCACATCGAGGGCGTCGGGTTCGACCTCTACGTCCGGATGGTCGGCGAGGCTGTCGCCGAGTACAAGGCGCAGGGGGAGGGCAAGGACGCCCCGCCCTCGGAGGTTCGCGTCGAGCTGCCCGTCGACGCCCATATCCCGCACGACTACATCCCCGGCGAGCGGCTGCGCCTGGAGGCGTACAAGCGCATCGCGGACATCGGCTCGATCTCCGGGCGGGACCCGGAGGAGGACATCACCGCCGTCCGCGACGAGCTCACCGACCGCTACGGGCCGGTGCCGACCGAGGTGGAGAACCTGCTCGCCGTCGCGCGCTTCCGCTCGCTGGTCCGGGGCGCCGGGATCGAGGAGGTGACGGTCGCCGGGCCGCACGTCCGGTTCAGCCCGGTGACGCTGCGGGAGTCCCAGCAGATGCGCCTGCAGCGCCTGTACCCGAAGTCCGTGGTGAAGGTGCCCGTGCGTACGATCCTCGTGCCGCGCCCGAGCACCGCACGGGTCGGTGGAACCCCGCTCGTCGGCCTGGAGCTGCTGGACTGGGCCCGCCAGGTCGTCGAGCTGGTGACCTCCGACATCTCGAGCGCCAACACCGCCGGCAAGTCCTGAGGAGATCCGCGTGAACCGCAGCAGGCGCGTCGCGCTCCTGTTCGCCGCCGTCGTGACGTTCGGCGGTCTGTCCGCCTGCGAGCCGAGCCAGCTGGGTGCGGCCGCGATCGTCGAGGACCAGCGGATCACCGTCAGTGAGATCCAGGGCTACCTGGACCAGGTCCGGGACCAGCGCAAGGAGTACGGCCTGCCGACCCAGCTCGACCGGGACGCCGCGCGCGTCGAGGTCGAGCGGCGGGTGCTCAACCTGGTCTTCGAGCGCGCCGCGCAGCAGATGAACATCCGCGTCACCGAGGCGGAGATCGAGAAGACGCGCGCCGCGGAGACCCGGTCGGCGGACGAGATCGCGGAGCTCGCCGCGCAGAACAACGTCACGGCCGACTCCCTCGACGAGGTGTACCGGCGCTTCACCATCGAGCGGTTGATCAGCGAGGCGATCGAGCAGCAGCTCCCGAACGCCGGCGAGGTCCAGCTCAACGAGGAGTTCGCGCGGCGGCTGGTCGCGGTCGCCGAGTCGCTGCGGATCAAGGTGAACCCGCGGTACGGCACGTTCGATCCGAAGGTGGGTCAGGTCATCGCGACCCAGTGGGACTTCCTCAAGGCACCCAAGGGGTGAACCGCCCCGACCGCCCCGGGGCGGCGCTGCTGGAGCTGGTGGCGGTCATGGACCGTCTCCGCTCGCCGGGCGGGTGTCCCTGGGACGCCGAGCAGACCCACACCTCGCTGCTGAAGTACCTCGTCGAGGAGACCTACGAGACGATCGAGGCCGTCGAGTCCGGGGACCGCGCGCACCTGCGCGAGGAGCTCGGGGACCTGCTGCTGCAGGTCGTCTTCCACGCGCGCATCGCGGCCGAGGACGCCGAGGACCCCTTCGACATCGACGACGTCGCCGCCGGGATCTCGGCCAAGCTGGTCCGCCGGCACCCGCACGTGTTCGCGGACGTCGTGGCCGAGACGGCCGCCGACGTCGAGGCGAACTGGGAGAAGCTGAAGGCGCAGGAGAAGGGCCGCTCCTCCGCGATGGACGGGGTGCCGCTGGCCCAGCCCGCCCTCGCGCTCGCGGACAAGCTGCTCTCCCGGGCCGAGAAGGCCCCGCTGGTCCTGCCGGTGCCGCAGGCGGACGTCCCGGCCGACGCCGACCTCGGTGAGCTGCTGTTCGCCACCGTCGCCGCGGCCCGGGCCCGCGGTCTCGACGCCGAGGCCGAGCTGCGCGCCGCCTGCCGACGCTTCGCCGCGACGATCCGGGACCTGGAGCAGACCGCAGCCCGTGAGCCGGGGGAGGGCGGGGGAGCATGACGACCACGGCAAACGGAGCCGACTACACCGAGGCGTTCGTCGCCGCCGCGGCGGCGATCCTCGACGAGCACCTCGCGCTCGACCCGGTCACCGCGACCGCGCTCGGTGACCACCGGTTCGACGACCGGCTGCCCGCGACCGGCTCCGTGGCCCGCGCCGACGAGCTCGCGCGGCGGACGGCCCGCCTCGACGAGCTGGCCGCGCTGCCGCCGGCCGCGAGCGCCGCGGAGTCCGTCGACCGCGAGATCCTCGCCCACCACCTGCGCCGGCGGGTCTTCGAGCTGACCGAGCTGCGTGAGCACGCGTGGAACCCGCTGGAGGCCAACCCGGGCACGGCGCTGCACCTGCTGCTCGCCCGCGAGTTCGCCCCGGCCGCGGACCGCATCCGGTCCATGGCCGGCCGGCTGGCGGCCGTCCCGGCCACCCTGACCCAGGCCCGGGCGGACCTTGAGGCGATGCCGGCGATCCACGTCGAGACCGCGATCGGCCAGTTCACCGGGACGCGGACGCTGATCGCCACCGAGCTCGAACGCACCGTCGCCGCGGCGAACGACCCCGGGCTGCGCGCGCTGATCGAGCCCGCCGCCGAGGCCGCCACCGAGGCGCTCACCGAGCACCTGGCGTGGCTGTCCGACCGCCTGCCGGAGGCGACCGGCGACCCGCGGCTCGGGCCGGAGCTCTTCGCCCGCCGCCTGCGGCTCACGCTCGACACCGACGACGACCCCGACACCCTGCTGGCACGGGCGGAGTCCGAGCTGGAGCGGATCAGCGAGGAGATCGCCGAGACCGCCGCGCGGATCGACGGCGGCCGCCCCGGGCCCGGGCAGGTCCGGCGTGTGCTCGACGGCCTCGCCGCCGAGGCCCCGACCAACCACACGATCGTCGGCCTGGCCGAGCAGACGCTGGTCGAGACGACCGCCTTCGTGCGCGAGCGCGACCTCGTCACCGTCCACGACGACCCGGTCGAGATCGTCGTCATGCCCGAGATCCACCGCGGCGTCGCGGTCGCGTACTGCGACCCGCCGGGCCCGCTGGAGACGGCGAACCTGCCGACGTTCTATGCGATCTCGCCGACCCCGGCCGACTGGCCGGCGGAGCGGGTCACCTCGTTCTTCCGTGAGTACAACTGCCACATGCTGCGGAACCTCACGATCCACGAGGCGATGCCCGGCCACGTCCTGCAGTTGGCGCACGACCGCCGCTGTGTCGCGCCGACGAAGGTGCGCGCCGCGTTCTGGAGCGGCCCGTTCGTCGAAGGCTGGGCGGTCTACTCCGAGGAACTGATGGCGCGTCACGGTTTCGGCGGCGACGCCCTGCGCATGCAGCAGCTGAAGATGCAGCTGCGGATGACGATCAACACGATCCTCGACGTCCGCGTGCACACGCGCGGGATGACGCAGGACGAGGCCATGGCGCTGATGACCGGCCGTGGCCACCAGGAGGAGGGCGAGGCCCACGGCAAGTGGCGCCGGTCCCTCCTCACCTCCACCCAGCTCTCGACGTACTTCGTCGGGTACCTCGGCGTCCGTGACCTGGTCGCCGAGGTCCGGGCCGCGGCCCCGGGCGCAACGGAGCGCGAAGTCCACGACCGCCTGCTCGCCCACGGCTCGCCGCCCCCGCGGCACCTGCGCACCCTGCTCGGTCTGTGACCCCGCGGTGCGCGAATCGGGCGAAGGCGGACAATCGAATGAAGCATCTTCGTGTTCACCCGGAGCCGCCGGTGCGGCTCCGCCGTCGCGTTGCGAACGCTCGGTAGTGTCGTCAGCGCTGTCTGAAATGGAGTGACGAACGTGGCCACCATCGACGAGATCGTCGCGATCGAGATCCTCGACTCGCGCGGCAACCCGACCGTCGAGGTCGAGGTCGTGCTCGACGACGGCAAGGTGGGGCGCGCGGCCGTGCCCTCCGGTGCCTCCACCGGCGCCTTCGAGGCCGTCGAGCTCCGGGACGGCGACGAGCGCTACCAGGGCAAGGGTGTCCTCAAGGCCGTCGCGGCGGTCGAGGAGGAGATCCAGGACGCGCTGCTCGGCTTCGACGCCAGTGAGCAGCGCCTGATCGACCAGGCCCTGATCGACCTCGACGGCACCCCCGGCAAGTCGCGCCTCGGTGCGAACGCGCTCCTCGGCGTCAGCCTCGCCGTCGCGCGCGCCGCCGCGGAGAGCGCGGACCTGCCGCTGTTCCGCTACGTCGGCGGCCCGAGCGCGCACGTGCTGCCGGTGCCGATGATGAACATCCTCAACGGCGGCGCGCACGCGGACACCAGCGTCGACATCCAGGAGTTCATGATCGCCCCGGTCGGGGCCGAGTCGTTCTCCGAGGCGCTGCGGTGGGGCGCCGAGGTCTACCACTCGCTCAAGTCCGTCCTGAAGCAGCAGGGCCTCGCGACCGGCCTCGGCGACGAGGGTGGCTTCGCGCCGGACCTGCCGTCGAACCGCGCGGCGCTCGACCTGATCGCGACCGCGATCGGTGCGGCCGGGTTCCGCCTCGGTGACGACGTCGTGCTCGCGCTCGACGTCGCCGCGACCGAGTTCCACTCCGACGGCGTCTACAACTTCGAGGGCCAGAAGCGCACCGCGGAGCAGATGGCCGACTACTACGCGGACCTCGTCGCCAGCTACCCGCTGGTCTCGATCGAGGACCCGATGAACGAGGAGGACTGGGCCGGCTGGCACGCGCTCACCGAGCGCCTCGGCGACAAGGTTCAGCTCGTCGGCGACGACCTGTTCGTCACGAACCCGGAGCGGCTCGCCCGCGGCATCGCCGAAGGCACCGCGAACGCCCTTCTGGTGAAGGTCAATCAGATCGGTACGCTGACCGAGACCCTCGACGCCGTGAATCTCGCGCACCGCAACGGGTACCGCTGCATGATGAGCCACCGCAGCGGCGAGACCGAGGACACGACGATCGCCGACCTCGCGGTCGCGACCGACTGCGGCCAGATCAAGACCGGCGCCCCGGCGCGGTCCGAGCGCGTGGCGAAGTACAACCAGCTGCTGCGCATCGAGCAGATGCTCGACGACGCCGCCCGCTACGCCGGCCGTTCCGCCTTCCCGCGGTACCAGGGCTAGGCACTCGCATGAAGGTGCCCCGCCGCGCCGCCGCGCGACCGACGTCTCGGGACAAGGCTCACCCGGCCGCGAGCCGCGGCGACGCGCGGCCGGCGGTGCACAGCGGCCG
>NZ_BAAAHE010000050.1:0-36395 GCF_039525035.1 Sporichthya brevicatena | reverse complement strand
GCCGCGGCGCCGCGCGGCCGGCGGTGCACAGCGGCCGGGCCCGGATCCCGGCCCAGGCCGCGCCGGTCGCGGTCACGCCGCCCGGCAGCGGCCCCCGCAGCTACTTCACGCGCCGGGCTGCGGTGTTCGCGGCCGTGCTGTTCGTCGTCGCGATGACGGTGGCGATCCCGGCCCAGCGCTACGTCGCGCAGCGCAACAACATCTCCGACCTGCGGCAGCAGGTCGCGCAGGGCACCGAGCGGGTCGCCGAGCTCGAGAAGCAGGTCGCGGCCGCGAACGAGCCGTACGCGATCGAGCGTGAGGCCCGGCGCCGTCTGCACTACGTGATGCCCGGCGAGATGGCGTTCCGCGTCACCGACCCGATGCTCGTGCAGAAGGAGCAGGAAGCCCGCACCAAGGCCGAGGGGCCCTGGTGGGACCGCATGCTCGACTCCGTCGACGAGGCCGCGCAGCCCGTCAGCGAGCTCCCCACGGGGCGGGCGGCCCCGTGACCTCGGGCCTCGAGCCCGCCGACGCCGCCGTGGTGAAGGCCCAACTGGGCCGACCTCCCCGGGCCGCGATCGGCGTCGCGCACCGGTGCCCGTGCGGGCTCCCCGACGTGGTGAAGACCAAGCCGCGCCTGGACGACGGCACCCCGTTCCCGACGCTCTACTACCTGACCTGCCCCACCGCCGCCTCGGCGATCGGGACCCTTGAGGCCTCGGGCCTGATGCGGGAGATGACGGCCCGTCTGGCCGACGACCCGGAGCTCGCGGAGGCGTACCAGCGCGCCCACGAGGCCTACCTCGCGACCCGGGACGAGATCGAGGACGTGCCCGAGATCAACGGCACCTCCGCCGGCGGGATGCCGCGGCGGGTCAAGTGCCTCCACGTCCTCGTCGGGCACGCCCTCGCCGCTGGCCCCGGCGTCAACCCGTTCGGGGACGAGGCGCTCGAGCTGCTCGGCGAATGGTGGCGCAAGGGCCCGTGCGTGAAGGTGGATCCGTGAGAGTCGCCGGTATCGACTGCGGGACGAACTCGATCCGCCTGCTGATCGCGGAGGTCACCGACGCCGGTCTGGTGGACGTCGACCGCCGGATGCTCGTCGTCCGGCTCGGCCAGGGCGTCGACGCGACCGGCCGGCTCGCCCCCGAGGCGCTGGAGCGCACCTTCGCCGCGACCCGGGAGTACGCCGAGGCGATCCGCGCGGCCCGGGCGGAGCGGATCCGCTTCGTCGCGACCAGCGCCTCCCGGGACGCGGAGAACGCCGCGGAGTTCCGGGCCGGGATCGCCGACATCCTCGGCGTCGAGCCCGAGGTCATCAGCGGGGAGCAGGAGGCCGCGCTCTCGTTCGCGGGCGCGACCGCGGGTCTCGGTGCCGCGACCGACGCGGACCTGGCCCGGCCGTACCTCGTCGTCGACGTCGGCGGCGGGTCGACGGAGTTCGTCCTCGGCGACGTGACCGACGGCGCCGCGAACGTCCTGGCGTCGCGGTCGGTGGACGTCGGGTGCGTGCGCATGCGCGAGCGCCGCCTGCACTCGGACCCACCCACGGCGGAGGAGATCGCCGCCGCCACCGCCGACATCGACGCCGCGATCGACCTCGCGGCCGAGGTGGTGCCGCTGGAGAAGGCGCGGACGCTCATCGGCGTCGCGGGCACCGTGACGACGATCGCCGCGATCTCCTTGGGCCTGGAGACCTACGACCCGGACGCGATCCACGGCACCCGCGTCCCCGCCAAGACGGTGCATCAGATCTCGGCCCGCATGCTGGCGGCGACCAAGGACGAGCGGGCGGCGATCGGCGTCATGCATCCCGGCCGCGTCGACGTCATCGGCGCCGGCGCCCTCGTGGTGGACCGCATCGTCCGCCGGCTCGGCGATCTCGACCTGATCGCCTCCGAGCACGACATCCTCGACGGGATCGCCGCCTCCCTCGCCCCCTGACCCTGCACTGGAGATGACATCTCTTGTGCAGGCGCGCTCTGCACAAGAGATGTCATCTCCAGTGGGGGTAGGTTGGCGCCGTGCGCCCGCTCCGGTACTCGATCAACATGACGGTCGACGGTTGCTGCGACCACCTGGCGATCACGCCCGACGAGGACGTTCACCGGTTCGCGATGGAGCAGATCGCGCGCGCCGACGGGCTCCTGTTCGGCCGCGTGACCTACGAGATGATGGAGTCCGCCTGGCGGCCGCCGGGGATCCTCGCCGACGTCCCGGAGTGGATGCTCCCGTTCGCGCGGGAGATCGACGCGGCGCGCAAGTACGTCGTGACGAGCACGCTGGAAAGCGTCGACTGGAACGCCGAGATCGTGCCCGGCGACCTGGAGACGTTCGTCCGCGACCTCAAGGAACAGCCGGGCGGGCCGCTCTACACGGGCGGGATGCAGCTCCCGCTCGCGCTGGCGAACCTCGACCTGATCGACTCCTACGAGTTCCTCGTCTGGCCGCGGATCGCCGGGCACGGCCCGTACCTGTTCGCCGGCCTGACCCAGCACGTCGACCTGCGTCTGACGGGCCGACAGGACCTCGCCTCCGGGGCGTTCATCCTGACCTACGAGCCGGTGCGCGACTGAGGCCGCTCACCCCACGGTGAACTCGCACGGCATCGACTTGATGCCGTTGACGAAGTTCGCCTGCAGCCGGTTCGGGGCGGCCGTGATCTGCAGGTCCGGCAGGCCGTGCAGGATCTCGTCGAACATGATCGCCATCTCACGGCGGGCCAGGCTCGCGCCGAGGCAGTAGTGCGTCCCGCCGCCGCCGAAGCCGACCATCTCCCCGGCGTTGGGGCGCGCGATGTCGAAGCGGTGCCCGTCGGCGAAGACGTCCTCGTCGCGGTTGGCCGACCAGTACCACATGACGACCTTGTCGCCCGCTGCGATCTTGGTGTCGCCGACGACGGTGTCCGTCAGCGCCTTGCGGCGCATGTGCAGGATCGGGCTGGCCCAGCGGACGATCTCCTCGACCGCACGCGGTGCGAGCTCGTCGTAGTTCTCGGTCAGCAGGGCCCGCTGGTCGGGGTGCTCGGTGAGCAGGTGCATGCCCCAGGACAGGCCGTGCCGGGTGGTCTCGTTGCCCGCGATCGAGAGCAGGACGACGAACGCCGCGAAGTCGAACGGCGTCAGGCGCTCGCCGTCGACCTCGGCCTGCATCAGCAGCGAGCTGAGGTCGTCGCCGGGGTGCTCCGCGCGCTCGACGCCGAGCCGCGCGGCGTAGCCGAGGAACTCGGTCGCGACGGTGGTGAGGTCGGCCGCGCTCGTCACCATCTCGGTGTCGCCGATGCCGAGCAGCACGTTGGTCCAGTGGAAGACCTGGGCCTCGTCCTCCTCGGGGATCCCGAGCATGTCGCAGATGACCTGCAGCGGCAGGGGAGCGGCGAAGGAGGAGACGAAGTCGCAGGACCCGCCGGTCTCGCGGGCCGTGTCGATCAGCCGCCGCGCGCGGTCGCGGATCGAGGCCTCGGCCCGGGCCAGCGTCCGCGGGGTGAACGCCTTCGAGACCAGGCTGCGCAGCTGGTGGTGCCGCGGGTTGTCCATCACGATGATCGACCCGACCGCGAGGTAGTCCGGGTCCGCGTCGCCGGAGATGACGCCGGACGCGGAGGAGAACACCTGCTGGTCGCGGTTGACCGTCCGCACGTCGTCGAACGTGACCGCCGACCAGTACCCGGGGCCAGGGGTGTCACTGCCCATCGGCGTGACCTCCTCGTGGAAGCACAGCCCACCCCCGCGGCGGGACTCCTCCCGCAGGGCCGCGAACGCCCGGTCGATCTCGGACAGCGGCTGCTTCCAGAACTCGACGTCGCCGAGCTGGATGTTCTCGACCGTGCGGTAGGCAGGCATCGCTGCTCCCTGCGGTGCTCTCGGGCGTGACCTTTCGGGTAGGGCGATCGTGCCGCAGCACCCACGCCACCGTCCACCGTCACGGGCCACGGTTCGACGTCACCGCCATCGACACCGCACCTCGGACCTGCGACGATCGGAGATCTTCTGCCCGAGGGGTGCCGCCGATGGACGCGCTGGTCTGGGTGATCGTGATCGCCGTCGGAGGCGGCGGGCTCTGGTATGCGACGCGGGCCAGTGCGCGCCGGGCGCGCGGGGACGGTTCCCGGGACGCCTCGTAAGCTCGATGGGTGCCCGACCGCCAGCCGTTCGTGCCGCCCGGGACGGGGTGGCCGGAGGATCCGGCAACCGCCCAGACCCCCGTCGCGGCGACGCCCGCCGCCGTGCGGAAGCTGGCGACGAGCGCGCGGGACCTCGCTGAACTGACGGCACGTCAGTCCGTGTGCCGCACGTGCCCGCGGCTGGTGGCGTGGCGGGAGCAGGTGGCACTCGAGCGCCGGAAGGCCTACGCGGACGAGGAGTACTGGGGCCGCCCGATCGCGGGGTGGGGCGCGGACGATCCGCGGGTACTGATCGTCGGCCTGGCCCCGGCCGCGCACGGCGGCAATCGCACGGGCCGGATCTTCACCGGCGACCGCAGTGGCGACTGGCTGTTCGCCTCGCTGCACCGGGTGGGGTTGGCCGCGCAGCCAACGTCGACGCACGCGGGGGACGGGCAGCGCCTGCTCGGCGCCCGGATGGCCGCGGCGGTCCGCTGCGCCCCGCCCCTGAACAAGCCGACCAACGAGGAGCGCGACGCCTGCCGGCCCTGGCTCGACCGGGAGGTCGCCATGGTGCTCCCGCACGTCCGCGCCGTCGTGTGCCTGGGCTCGTTCGGCTGGGAGGCGGCGCTTGCCACCCTCGCCGCGAACGGGGTCGCGATCCCGCGCCCGAAGCCGAAGTTCGGCCACGCCGTCGAGTACCCCCTCGACGGCCCCGCCGGCCCGGTCGCTCTCCTCGGCTCCTTCCACCCCAGCCAGCAAAACACCTTCACCGGCAAGCTCACCGAGCCCATGCTCGACGCGGTCCTGGGCCGCGCCGCCGCCCTCGCTCGTTGAGGCACGGCCAATGTCGGTCCGGCGCGGTACGCTGCTGGTGTCTGGGGCGTTGAGCCTCAGGAAGTGAGCCCGGCAGCCATCCGGACGGTTGGTGAGCCGGGCTTCGCGCTGTCTCGGCTCAGACCAGTCGGACCTGTGACACCGCGGGCGCAATTCGTCGTCGCCAGTCGCCACCCTTCGCCCAGCACCACGCGATCGCGTCCGGGATCGCCAAGGCGGGTTCTTCCCGCGCCCTGCGGTGTTCGTAGCGAAGGCCCGGATATGTCCGGCTCAGCTCCACGAGTCGCTGCCGGTCCCACGAGAGCAGTGAGTCGTCCTGTTCGAGCACCAGCAGCGGCGCCGCGGTGCCGGCCAGGTCATCGACGAGAGCGCTCAGGCACGCTGCCCGGGCCTCCAATTCGGTACGCCGTGATCTGCCGGCGTTGTAGACCACCGCGGTGTAGCCGGTCGCGACGATGGCCGACGCGACAAGTCGCTTGCGGGGCTCAGACTCCTTCTTCATGTGCAGACGGGCCTGGCCGCTCAGAACGAGACCCCGCACAACGGCCCGCAGATGTGCGACCTCCGATGAGCTGCCAACGCTCACCGCCACGAGTTGGTACCCGCGCTGCTTCGTCTCGTCCGCCAGGACGATGGCCCCCACACCGGCACGATCGCAGAGGGGTCGGACAGTGGCCCGTCTCGAGAGTTCGCAAGGGCGTTCCGTGGCTGACCCGGATCGGCGCGCGCCGCCGCCTTCGCTCGGTAGCGTGACGTCTGCACCCTGCCCGGGTGGCGTAATTGGCAGCCGCGGCGAGCTTAAACCTCGCTTCCCGAGAGGGAGTACGGGTTCGAATCCCGTCCCGGGCACCGCGCTGACCTGCGGATCATGAATCTTGGACCCAATCCGCGTGGGTGGGGGCGGACCGGTCAAGCGCGACACCGGTCCCGCCGGGCCGGCTCGTGCTGGCAATGGCGTCAAGATCCGCCTGTGCCCAGAAACGTTCGACCCGGGCCTCCGCGAACAACTGAGCCCGAGCCCGCGGGGTCGGAGGTTGAGGGTCGAAGCTGTGGAGGTGGATCCAGCCAAGCGCCGTGGAGCGAACTATCCGCCTGCGGCCTACAGATCGGCGTCGGCCCGGCACGTGCCGAGCGTGCATTTGGTGAATCACGACTTCTCGGTTCGACACGCGCGAAATTTCGTGCGCCGCGTTGGCGTCGATCTCGGTTTCCACCCCTCGTGTGAGCCACACGACGGCTTTGTTGACCAGCGAGACGGTCACAAACGCGTTCTTCCACGCCGGCACTTGGGCCTGCCTGACCGTGACCGGTGCTCGTGAAGGGCTGCTGGTCGAGGTAGAAGACCCCGGGAGCGCCCAGCCGCTCAGCCCGGTTGAGTCGGACCTCGAATCGTTGGGCGGGCGCGGACTGCGCATTGTCGCGGAGCTGGCTACGGCGTGGGGAACGTATCCGTCCGCCCGCGGGAAGGTGTACTGGTTCCACCTCGCCAAGTTCTGACCGAAGCTACTGAGGGCGGTCCAGGGACCCGAGTCCTGTGTCATGGTGACAGAGGAAGGCGACACGCCCGGTGACATGCCGGCCGAACCGAACGGGGTGGCAGCCACGGGCGATGCGATGATGCGCGCCGGCGGTGACGAGGCGTGGTGGAAGTCGGCGGTCGTCTACCAGGTCTACCCGCGTAGTTTCGCCGATTCCGACGGCGATGGTGTCGGGGACCTGCCCGGTGTCCTGGCGCGCTTGGATCACATCGCTGATCTCGGCGCGGACGTGCTTTGGCTGTCCCCGATCTATCCCTCCCCGCAGCACGACAACGGCTACGACATCAGCGACTACCAGGACATCGACCCGATGTTCGGAACGCTGGCCGACCTCGATGCGCTGCTTTCAGCCGTTCATGACCGCGGTATGAAGTTGATCCTGGACCTGGTCGTGAACCACACATCCGCCGAGCACCCGTGGTTCCTGGAATCGCGACGTCGCCGGGACAGCGCGAAGGCGGATTGGTATTTCTGGCGCGACGCGCGGCCCGGCACTGTCCCCGGCGAGCCGGGGTCCGAGCCCAACAATTGGGGTTCAGCCTTCTCGGGGTCCGCCTGGGAGTGGGCCCCGGATCGGGGTCAGTACTACCTTCATCTGTTCGCCGTCAGCCAGCCGGATCTCAACTGGGACAACCAGGAAGTCCGCGATGCCGTCTTCGCGATGATGGGATGGTGGCTGGATCGTGGGGTGGATGGCTTCCGGATGGACGTCATCAACTTCATCTCCAAGGACCCCGCGTTGCCGGACGGCCCCCTCACCCGGTCCGGCTACGGCGACGGCATGCCGCACTTCTCCTACGGCCCCCAGATCCATTCTTACTTGGCCGAAATGAAGCGGCGGGTCTTTGATTCACGCACGGGCAGCTATCTGACGGTGGGTGAGATGCCGGGTGTCACACCCGGACAGGCGCGGGCGTTCACCGATCGGGACCGCGGTCAGCTGAACATGGTCTTCCAGTTCGAGCACGTCTCGCTGGACCACGACGGGGACAAATGGACGCCACGCGCGGTCACCGTCCCCGACCTTCGCGAGACCCTGGCCCGGTGGCAGGTGGAGCTCGCACACGACGGCTGGAACAGCCTCTACTGGAACAACCATGACCAGCCCCGGGTGGTGTCCCGCTATGGCGATGACGCGACCTACTGGTTCGAATCGGCCACCGCCCTCGCGACCGTGCTGCACCTGCACCGCGGAACGCCCTACATCTACCAGGGGGAAGAGTTGGGGATGACCAATGTGCCGTTCTCCGACATTGGCAGCTTCCGCGACATCGAATCCCTTCGCTATTACGAGCAGGCCACCACCGCCGAACGACTCGACCCATCGCACGTGATGGCCACGTTGCGTCAGAAGAGCCGCGACAACGCGCGGACGCCGATGCAGTGGACCGCGGGCCCCGGGGCCGGATTCACGACCGGAACCCCTTGGATTCCACTCAACCCGAACCACAGCTGGCTCAACGCGGACGCCCAGAAGGCCGGACATCGCTCGATCTACTGCTACTACAAAGAACTGATCGCGCTGCGCCGGGCCGAACCCGTGCTCATCGACGGGGACTTCGAGCTGTACGCGAACACACCTGACACCGTCTACGCCTTTCGTCGCTGCGTGGCCGACGACTGCATTGAGGTCTTCGCGAACCTTTCCGGTGACGAGGTACAGCTGGACGCTCTCGATCACGGGGCCGACCAGGTCCTGCTGGGGAACTACCCGATCCAGAACACGGTTCCGGGCCGTCTGGCGCCGTGGGAGGCCCGCGCGTTCAGGCGCTCACCGAAACCGCCCGACGCGGATCCGAGGTAGGGTGGCGGTACGACTGCAGCCGTAGGGCCGTTCACGCGGGAAGCGCGAGGACAGGCGTCCGCCGCACGCAGCTAACAAAGGCGGGTGGCGAGATGACCTCGCGCGCTGATCTGTCCCCGTGATCTCTTTCGTCTGGGAGCCAGGACTTCCGCTACCGGCCGGAACCGGCGGCTCAGAGAACTACACAATCGGGCAGGTCCGCGAACTGACCCGGCGCGGTCTGGCTGCGCAAGTAGTGACCATCGGGGTAGGCGCGGCCGACGGACGCGACGACTTTCCCGGCATCCCCTTCCGCTCGCTCGCTGGCGTCGACCAGGTCGTCACCCTCGACGGCATCGTCGTGTTCGTCACCGACTTCCCGGTCGTGGCTACCCCTCGCACGGCATATCAGTTCCTGCACGTTCCGCCGCCCTTGCGCGATCGACACCGCGCGCGCATGCTCGACCAGACCCGGGACCGGGGCCTCATTGCCACCAGCAACTTCGCAGCGGGTCTCTGGGCAGACTTCCTCGACGTCGACCTCGCCACCGTTCGGGTCGTGTACCCCTTTGCGGAACCGTGTTTCGCCCGTCAGCCCCGAACCCCCACCACCCGGGCGACGCGCGTCCTGTACGCCGGTCGTCTCAGTCCGGAAAAGGGCATCTACACGCTTCTGGCCATGCTGCACAGCGACCTGATCGCATCCGATCTCGAGCTGACCTTCACGGCCACGACGTCGGGTGCCGACAAGCCACAGGGCGCGATCATCCACCAGCTCCTTCAGGCCCATCCCGCGATCCGGGTCGTGCCGGCGCGAAAGACGCCCGCGGCCATGGCGGCCCTGATGGCCGAGCACGACGTGGTGCTGATGCCGTCCAACAGCCAGTACTGGCACGAGACGTTCGGCATCGTGTCCGTCGAGGCCCAGCACGCCGGCTGCCGAGTGGTCGCCTCCGACGACGGCGGCCTGCCGGAGACCGATTGCGGGACGATCACCCTCGTTCCACCGGACAATGCCGAAGCCCTTGCACAAGGTCTGCTCCGGGCGATGGCCTTGGGTCCGGCCACACCGGCGGACCGGACGAGCGCGGCAGCGCGGTTCACCGTCGGTCAATCGGTCGACGACCTGCTCGCGGTCTTCGCCCGCCCGCTACCCGCCACGCCGGCCACCGTCGTCCGCGAGCTGGAGGCGATCGCCATCCTCCCGCTCGCCGCGCCGACTCGCCCGTCGCAGAGCGCGCCAGCAGGCGCCCTATGAGCCGCAGCATCAGTCGAACCGTTCGGAGAGTCATGAACCCACCTCGATCGATCGAACCTGTTCCCGTACCAGCAGTGGCCACGACCACGGCTGGCACCGCGGGAATCGAGGAGCAGCTCGGGGCTCTGCGCCTTCAGCTCGACCGGCATCGCTCGACGCTGCGCAGCGTGGACGGCGCCTGGTGGCCGCACAGCCGTGATGTCATCGCGGAGGTCACCCAACTCGTGATGGGAGCCGAGCACCTGGTCGGACGCATCGACCGCGTCGCCCTTCACGCGAGCGAGTGGGCTGACCACCCCCGGCGGATCCTGCTGGGTGGTCGGGTACTGCACCTCGGGTTCTTCACCTCCGGAGCGAGCCGAGTCAACCTCGTCCGCCGGGACGGCGACGACATCGTGCTGCTGGTGATTCCTCCGACGGCGACAACCAGCGAGGGCGCAAGTGCCACAGCCCGTGCCGTGGACAGCGACGACCGGAGCCAGCCTGCTGAACTGCTGGCAGGCGCAGGAACAGCGTCCAGCCCGTGAGGACCCCGACCAGGCGGCGCCCCATGGGCACGGTTCAGAGCATCGCGGGTGCCGGCAAATGCCGGAGACAGTGAGTCGCTCCCATGCGCCTGCACATCGAACAATGCGACTCGGGAACCGTCGTCGATGGCACCGTTCGCGGGGTCATCGACTGGAGCACGCTTTCTCGGTTTCGGGTCGTCGTGCGCGGCTCGTGTTGCACGAGGGTCCACTGGTCCGGCTGGACCTGAGCGGGCTGATGTCGTGGTCGCCGGAAGCTCAACCGGTCCTGCGGCGATCGGTGGCCGGTTGCCCGGTCCCGGCCCGTTATCGGTATCGGTATCGGAGAGGCGACGGCAGCGCACGCCCCTCCGTCGCCTCGACGGAGACAGACGCACACCTGCGCCTGGTGCGGTACGAGGCAGGGGGCCTGCTTGTGATGAGGAAAGTCGTCGAGTGCCGCCTGTGCTTGCGTCGAACGTCCCGCGACGCAGCCGGCTGCGTCGTCCAACCCATGCGCGGTGGAGCCCGGAGCACCTTTGCGCTGCGTGCGCCGAACGGACGCCCGGCGTGAAGTGTTCCGGCCGGCCGCATCGTGTGACCGATCTCGACCGTGAGGGCCCGTCAGGTGGACTCAGGAGCGGGTCGACCCGCGCCCAGAGGGTCATATCGCGCGGCCGACGGCAGTCCAGCGGGAGCACCCATGAATCTGTCGCTCAGTCCGTCTGCTGCGATCGAACGGTGTCACTGCAGCCCTGGCGAGGGCGAGCACGACGAGGTCGCCACTCGCTACTGCCCAGCAACCCTGTCCGCGGCGCTCCCCAGAACCTGTGCCTGTGCTCTCGGTCCGACCACCGCTGCCCGGAGCTACGACCGGCGCTGAGTGACACCGCCGCGCGTCAAGGCCTCGCGTCATGAACCGAGCGCCTACGCCTGGACCGCGAAATAGTCGGGATCGAGTTCCGGCCTGGTACCTCCATAGCGTGGACGCGGTGGTCCTCGCGGGGCCCTTCACGAGCGAGCTTGCCGCACAACTCGCGTGTGCGCACTACGCCAGGAAGCTCGGGGTTTCGATGCGTCGGAATGGCGGTCCGTGCAGTGCGTCCGACATTCATGCGTGCGTCGCAAAACTTCGGGTGGGCTACGGCGTGCGCCCGGAACCTCATGGACGTTTCCAGGTCGTGTCCCGGGACGACTCGCCTGAGTGACACGGCGCAAGGTCTGCAGCGGATCGATGCGCTCCTCGTCGACGGGTGGACAGCTGTGACCCCGGCGCGGCCACAGGTCCTCGGATGACCTTCGACGAGCTCGACACGGATGGACAGTCAGGAGCGCGCCGTGGTGCGCTCGTTGCAGCACCCGCGCAGCGGGGCCTCCTGCGGTCGGGATGTCCAGTTGCGGTTCTAGTTGCAGTAGGCCTGAATTCGGTCTTTCCAGCTATGCCTGTCCAGGCAGCTGACCTTCCATTACGTACTCTGAAGGACCGTCAGGAACTGTCGTTGGCGACCTTGACCTCGCTGGCCGAAAGGCCGTACGGGTTCGAGTCCCGTCCTGGGCACTGCGTTCGCCGCGCGAGTCGCCGATTGCGCCGGAACTGCGAAAGCCACGTATGGTGCAAGGACAGGGGCGGTGCACCTGTACCTCCCCTCGCGCAGTCCAGGGGAAGGGAGCGCACATGATCACCTCAGTGAGCGCGTCCCCGGCGACCGAGCTGTGCCATTGCGGCCACGCCGAGGACGAGCACGACAGGATCGCGGCTCGCTACTGCCGCGCGACGGAGTCTGCGGGCCTGGAGCGTGGCTGCACCTGCCCGGTGGGTCCGGACGCGCCCCCGTGGACCTACAACCGGTCCTGACCGTCGCGTCCATGGACTGAGTGGACGAGTTGCAACAGCTGAGGCGATCCGGCCGCCTCACGAGTGATCCGGTGTTGCAACTCGTCCAATGGCTCCACGGAAATCCCGTGGCGGCGGCGACCGTCGGTCGCTACCGTCGCGGGCACCCATGGACTTCTCCACGACCCGACTCCTCGACGACGGCGTTCTCGAGCGCGCGTTCACCCTCGGCGAGGTTCCGGGCATCCTCTGGACCGCGGAGGAGGCGGCCCCGGCGCCGCTGATCCTCCTCGGCCACCCCGGCGGTCTGTCGGCCATGTACCCCCGTCTCGTCGGGCGGGCCCGGGCCGCGGTGGTGGCGGGCTACGCCGCGGCCACGATCGAACTGCCGGGCGCCGGGGACCGCCCGCGCGACGCTGCCGCCGACCAGGCGCGCGCCGACCTGCGCCGGGCCCTGAGCGCCGGCGAACCGGTGACCGACGACATCGTCGACCGCCTCGTCCTCCCGCTCGTCGAGCAGGCGACGCCGGAATGGCAGGCCCTCCTCGACGTCCTGACGGAGCGGCCCGAGATCGGCGACGGCGTCGCGTACTCGGGCGGGATCATCGCGCTCGGGACGCGCCTGGCGCTCGTCGAGCCGCGCATCACGGCGGCGGTGCTGTTCGCCGGCAGCTTCGTGCCGCGCGTCAGCTTCGCCGAGGCCCGGCAGGTCACCATCCCGCTGCTGGTCCTGCTCCAGTGGGACGACGAGCACATCGACCGGCAGATGGCTCTGGACCTGTTCGACGCCTTCGGGTCCACGGAGAAGACGCTCCACGCGAACCTCGGCGGGCACACCGGCGTCCCGGCCCACGAGGGCGAGGACGTCAGCCGGTTCCTCGCCCGCCACCTCCGGTAGAGATCGGCCGTTCGGCCCAGACAGGTCCGCCGGATCGGCCGATCGGCTCGGCCGGTTCGGTGGACTCACAATCGCGAGTTCCCCGCCGACCCTGAAGGACGAGTGCGCCCAGGGGAGGCGCGCCCGTACCGGGTGGGGACTTCATGCTCTGCGTTCGTCGCGTCGCCGTTCGTCGTGCTGCTCTCGGCACGTTCACCGCAACTCTCGTCGCAAGCGGCACCGTGCTGCTCGGGGCGCCGGCGGAGGCCGCGTCCGCGCGGCCGGTCACCACGACCGCGGCGAAGACCGTGTCGGTGAAGCTGTCCAAGGCGATCAGTGGCCTGCCGGTCGCGACCGAGACCCGGTCCGGGTACCAGCGGTCGAAGTTCACCCACTGGGTCGACGCCGACCGCGACTGCCAGGACACCCGCTCCGAGGTGCTGCGCCTGGAGTCGGCGAAGAAGGTCAGCGGCTCGTGCACGGTCGTCTCCGGCAAATGGAAGTCCTACTTCGACGGCAAGACCTGGACCAGCGCGAGCAAGCTGGACATCGACCACCTCGTCCCGCTGGCCGAGGCCTGGGACTCCGGCGCGAAGAAGTGGAACGCCGCGACGCGCAAGGCCTACGCCAACGACCTCGGCGACGCCCGCACCCTCGTCGCCGTCACCAACAGCGTGAACCGGTCGAAGGGTGACCGTGACCCGGCCGAGTGGCTGCCCGCCAAGAACCGCTGCCGCTACGTCACCGAGTGGGTCGCGGTGAAGATCCGCTGGTCGCTCAAGGTCGACCGCGCCGAGAAGAACGCGCTGAGCCGCGTCGCCGGCAACTGCAAGAACGTCACCATCAAGGTCACGAAGGCCAAGATCTCGACGGGCTCGAGCAGCGGCGGCTCGGGCGGCAGCGGCGGGTCCGGGGGCAGCGGCGGTTCGAACGGCAAGCTCGACCCCCAGTTCTCGACCTGCACCGCCGCGAAGAAGGCCGGCTACGGCCCGTACCGCCGGGGCATCGACCCCGAGTACTCCTGGTACCGCGACGCCGACAGCGACGGGATCGTCTGCGAGTAAGCGCGCCCGCGCGGGTAGGGGGACGCGGTGGACATCGGTTACCACGCCTCGCACGAGCAGTTCCCGCCGTCGGACCTGCTGGCCCTGGCGTTGCACGCGGAGGCGGCGGGGTTCGCGGCGATCCACTCCTCCGACCACCTGGCGCCGTTCAGCGAGCGGCAGGGGGAGTCCGGGTTCGCGTGGAGCTGGCTCGGCTCCGCGATGGCGCTGACCTCCCTGCCCTACGGGGTCGTCAGCGCGCCCGGCCAGCGGTACCACCCGGTCGTGCTCGCGCAGGCGATCGCGACCGTCGCCGAGATGTGGCCCGGCCGCCTCACCGTCGCGCTCGGCTCCGGGCAGGCGCTCAACGAGCACGTCACCGGTGACGTCTGGCCGCGCAAGCCGGTCCGCAACGCGCGCCTGCGGGAGTGCGCGCAGATCCTGCGCCGCCTCCTCGCCGGCGAGACCGTCGACAGCGACGGTCCGGTACGCGTCCGCGCCGCGCGGTTGTACAGCCTCCCGGCGCACACGCCCGAGCTGTTCGCCGCGGCGCTGAGCCCGGCGACCGCGCGCGAGGTCGGCGCGTGGGCCGACGGCCTCATCACCGTCCACTGCCCGGACCTGCCGAAGGTCGTCGCGGCCTTCCGCGAAGGGGGCGGCGAGGGCAAGCCGGTGCACGTGCAGGTGCACCTGTCGTGGGCCGAGACTCAGGACGAGGTCGAGGCACAGGCCCTGGACCAGTGGCGCGTCAACGCACTCCCGCCGATCCTCAACGAGGAGCTCGAACTGCCCGCGCAGTTCGACGCCGCCAGCGCGCACGTCCCGGTCTCCGCGCTGACCGACAGCGTGGTGCTGTCGCCCGATCTTGGCCGGCACGCGGAGGTGCTCGCCGGCTGCGCCGAGCTCGGCGTCGAGCGCGTCTACCTGCACCAGGTCGGCCGCGACCAGGCCGCGTTCCTCGACGCCTTCGGGGCGAAGGTGCTGCCCCAGTTCGTCTGACCCGCGCGCGGGTGAACGTTCCCGCGCCGGGCGTCGTCCAGGATGGGAGGACGACGAACGGGAGGCGGACGCGATGCGGCGGACGGCGACGACCGGGCGCGGGCGCGCACTTGCGCTCGGCCTGGCGGTGGCGACGGCACTGACGGCGTGCGGCGGGAGCGGGGGAGACGAGATGGCGTCCGACTCAGTGGTTCAGGTCGCCGGCGCCGAGCGTCTCGCCCCGGCGGCGGCCGCGCCCGTCGGCCGGGTGGTGACCGGCCTCGACGCCTTCACCGCCGAGTTGTTCAAAGCCACGAAGGCGACGGAGAACCTCGTCTTCTCACCGCTCAGCATCGCCTACGCCTTCGCGATGCTGCGGGTCGGCGCGAACGGCACCTCCGCCGCCGAGCTCGACCGCGCCTTCGGCCTGCCGGCCGGGTTCGCGACGGCCTTCAACGCGCTGACCTCGGCGCTCGTGACCGAGGGCCCGGCGACGCCGCCGCCCGCGCCGCCGACGGGGGAGGAGAACCCGCCGCCGGCGGAACCCACGCTGCAGATCGCCAACGGCCTGTTCACCCAACGCGGGTTCGGCTACGGCGAGAACTTCCTGCGCACCCTCACCGAGCAGTTCGGCGGCGAACTGCGCACCCTGGACTTCAGCGCGCCGCAACAGGCGGTGGACGCCGTCAACGCCTGGGCCGCCGAGCACACCGCCGGCCGGATCCCGAGGATCCTCGACCGGCTCGACCCCGCGACCGTGCTCGTGTTGCTCAACGCCGTCCACCTCGACGCGGACTGGGCCACGCCGTTTCAGGAGATCGGTGACCAGCCCTTCGCCGTTGCCGGCAAGGACGTTCGGGTCCCGACGATGTCGCTGCAGACGCAGGTCGCCCATGTCGAGGGGGACGGGTTCTCCGCGGTCGAGCTGCCGTACTTCGGTGACCGGCTCGCGATGCGGGTCCTGCTCCCGACGGGCAGGAACACCCCGGCCGACCTGATCACCCCACGCGTCCTCGCCGCTGCGGCGAAGGGCAAGCCGGTGCGCGCCCGCGTCACCATGCCGCGGTGGGACTTCGGCTCCGAGCTCGATCTCAAGTCGCTGCTGCCGGCCCTCGGCGTCCGCGCGGTCTTCGACCCCACCGCCGCCGACCTGTCCGGAATCTCGACGGACCGTCAGTTGTTCGTGGACCAGGCGAAGCACAAGGCGAACATCACCGTCGACGAGCTCGGCACCGTCGCCTCCGCGGTCACCGCCCTCGGCGTCTCGGTCACCTCGGCCCCCGTCGACCCGCCGCTGGTGTTCACCGTCGACCGGCCGTTCGCGTTCGTCATCGTCGACACCGTCACCGGCGCCCCGGTCTTCGTCGGCCAGGTCCTCGACCCGCGCGCGGACTGAGCGCTCAGGACGTCGGGACCGGTTGGTCCGGGCAGGAGGCGAGGACACGGTTCATCGCGTCCCGCTCGGCCGGCTTCACCCAGAGCCGGTACTTCGCCTTCACCGCGATCTGCCGGGCCACGTAGGCGCAGCGGTACGCGGCACGGGGGAGCCAGGTCGCGGCGTCACCGCTGCCCTTGCGGTTGTTGGCGGTGCCGTCGACGGCGAGCAGGTTCAGCGGGTCGTTCCCGAACACGCGGCGGCGCTCGCCGTCCCACGCGAACGCGCCCGTGACCCAGGCGTCGGCGAGCGCGACGACGTGGTCGATCTGCACCAGCGGGCTGGTCTGCTCGCCGCGGAGGAAGCTCACGATGCGTCCGGTGTACGGCTCGGGATCGAGGACACCGGAGAGCACCACGCAGTCCCGCGTCCCTGGCTTGAGGACGACGGCGCGGAGGTCCCGACGAAGGACGTCGTTGCGGGTGTCGCACCCGTTGCGGTCGACGTCGGCCCAGGCTGGGCCGAAGGCGTCGCGTTCGTAGCCGGTCAGCGGGGCGCGTCCCTTCACCTCCAGCGTCGCCAGTGCCGCCCGGGCCGAGCCGGCCACGGCGCTCGGTGCCGGCGCGGGGCGTACGTCGGCCGCACCGGAGCCGGCGGTGTCCGGCTCGCACGCGGTGCTGCCGAACAGCACCGCCGCCGCCACCGTGAGCACGGTCCGGGCCGGGATTCGCACACACCCATGATCGGGCGGGAGCAACGTTTCACGCGCAGTGACGGGCCGGCTGGGCCGAACGGTTGAGGTGGCTTGTGCCCGCTCGGCCGATCCGTGAAGGGTGCGTCAGGGAGCAATCTGGACACCTCGGGGAGAACGCCGGCGTGGGGGAGCGCCGAACCTCTCCTGTCACAGCAGTTTCGCGACACCAGTGTCAAGTACGCGGCGGAGAGTGCCGGGTACGTCACGATGGGTACCCGGTTCTCCGGGTTTGAAGGGGGCTTCAGATGAGCGGAAAGACCAAGTTGGGCTTCGGTCGGGCCCGGAGCGAGGTCCTGGCCGAACCGTCCGAGGCGTCCGAGACCGCGGCGCCGGTGGGCAAGCTGATCGCGCCGCGGCGCGAGGTGGACCCGGTCCAGGAGGCGCGGGACCTGGAGGACGCCGCGATGGCGTACTCCGAGGTCGTGCGGGCCATCAGCGTCATCACCAAGACCACGCAGGCCGGGGAGGACACCTACGCCGGGCTCACCCTGGCCGAGATGTCCGCGAACCTGGACGAGGCCTGGAAGCGCTGGGACACCGCGCAGCGGCGCCTAATCGGCCCGCAGCGCACCGGCTGATCCAGCGCCGGACCGGCCGACCCGACGCCGCCGCGTACCACCCGGCGACGTCACGCAGCGTCACGAACGAAGGCCCCGGACCGTGCGGTCCGGGGCCTTCGCCGTCTCCGGGCCGGACTCGGACGGGCGTCACGTGGCCCCGCCGGCATGACACGCCCTACACCGGGCAGCGGCGTGGCGGAAGCACGATCAACGAATTTTTGTGATACCCCTTAACGACGGCATTTGCGCAGGTAGATGCCCGTTTTTGATCAAGCAGAGTTCGATCAGGAACAGTTGATCAAGCACCGCTGACGCGGGGTGAGGCCCACATGAGCGAGATCGTCAGCCCGACCGACTACAGCGCTGCGCTGATCCCGAAGGACGACCACCGGACCTATCTGACCGTCGGCGGCCACGAGATGGATCCGGGCACGCCCGAGGAGACCCACTACGTGGTCCTCGGCCTGACGGACCAAGCCGACACCGACGAGTCCGGCCGGTACCTGGAGCTGTCCAGCTACCTGCTCCCGGACGAGGCCCGCCGCCTGGCCGCGCTGCTCATCGCGCAGGCCGACGCCGCGGCGGCCGCGTCCCGGTCCTGAGCCCGACCTGGAAGAGTTCGCACCGCGATCCCATATCCACGTCACAGCCCCGTCCCGGAACGCCCCGGGGTAGTTCCGCGTTCTGGAAATAGCAGACCCCTACGCTGGGCATCGGTCCAGCACCCTGCGGGCCCACGGAGGTGCCCTCCCATGCAAAGCTCGAACCCCGTCCTTTCCCGCCAGGACGTGTTCAGCCGAAACGGCTACGCGACGTTCCGGACCGAACCGGAGACCCAGGCCCCCGACGGCCTGCGGCGCCAGTTCTCGCCGTCCGGTCCCGTCTCGACCCAGCCGATGACGCTGGACGACGTCATCTCCCGCACCGGGCTGCTGCTGGTCATCGCAGTCGCCACCGGTGCCGCGGCGTGGTTCGCCGAGGTCGGCTTCGGCCTCGCGATCGTCGCCGCCCTCGTGGGCTTCGGCCTCGCGATGGTGAACTCGTTCAAGCAGGTCCCCAGCCCGCCGCTGATCATGGCCTACGCGGCGGTCGAGGGCGTCTTCCTCGGTGCGGTCTCCCGCGCCATCGAGACGTCCGACCCGAACCTCGACGGCGTCGTCGTGCAGGCCGTGGCCGGCACCGCGATCGTCTTCGGCGTCATGCTCGCCCTCTACAAGAGCGGCAAGATCCGGGTCACCGCCCGCTTCACGAAGATCCTGATCGCGGCGACCGTCGCCTACATGATCCTGATGTTCGGCAACCTGCTGCTGCACCTGTTCGACTCGGGCTTCAACGCCTGGGGCGGCGGCATGGGTCTCGCCACCGCGGCGATCGGTGTGGTGCTCGCCAGCCTGTTCCTCGCCCTCGACTTCGACATGGTCGAGAACGGCATCCGGATGGGCGCGCCGCAGATCGAGTCGTGGCGTGCGGCCTTCGGCCTCACCGTCACGATCGTCTGGCTGTACCTGGAGCTGCTCCGCCTGATCAGCATCCTGCGCAGCGAGTAGCACCTGCGGTGACTCCCGCAGTCACCCGAACGCAGTAACGCGATCGGCCCCCGACCTCGAAGGTCGGGGGCCGATTCGCGTTGGTGGCTCGCGCTGCTCGTTACAGGAACGAACGGTGCGCGCGCTTGAGATCGTGCTCGTGCACGATCGCGGTGGCGTGACCATGGGCGAGACCGTGCTCGTCCCGCAGCCACGTCACCCGCTCGTCGAACCTCAGGAAGGAGGGGCCTTCCTCAAGTTCGCGGAACCACTCGGGGAGTTCTCGTCCTGTGACTCCGGGAACCCGGGCCAACAGGTTCTGATGCGTCTCCTCGGAGTGGTGAAGGGACATGGGACCGCCTCTCACGTCGCGTAATCGGGGTGGACCGAAGGTACGAACGAACTGGGCTTGCCGGTGGTACGAGGGTGCCCGACGCCGACCGGCCGCACAAGGTGTGATCGACGTCGACCTCCGTTTCTTCGCCGTGGTCCGTCGGATGGATCTGGCAGCCCCGACCGCGCCGTCTGCGGGCGGGGCGCAGCGCTGCTCATACCCTCGGTCTGTGTGACGACACGGGGCCGAACGGAGGACGTTGCGGTGGACGGAGCCGACACCGACGGTGACGCCGGGTCGACCCCCGCGTGGGACGAAACGGTCGGGATCGGCGAGATCGCCGACCGCCTGCGCCGAATGCCTGAGAGCAGGCTGAGGCGGGTGGCCGACGCGGCGCACGCCCTCGCCCAGGACCTCGCGGACGCCGCGGCCGGCGTCGAGTCCCGGGTCGCGGACGTCCCGCCGGCGCTGCGTCCGGTGCCCACGCTGAGTGTCTTCGCCGTCGCCGATCAGGTGACGGTCACGGCGCACGACCTGACCGCCGCGGCGGCCGGGCTGGACCCGGGCACGGACGTGTGGTGGGAGGGCGCCCGGCGGCCCCTCGGGGACGTCCTGGCGGCCCTGGCCGAGCGGACCCGAGCCCTGGGAGCCCAGGTCTGACCGGCCGGCCGGAGAGCCGTTCTCAGGCCGCCGTCGCGGTCGAGTGCTCGTCGGCGGTCTCGGTGGCCCCGTCGTGCGTGTCCTCGGGGAGCTCGGTGCGCCGGCGGTGCCGTAGCAGCGCCCAGCGGCGGCCGCCCTCGAGGCGACCGGCCTCGGCCGGGGCGACCTCGGTGCCCGGACGGTCGGCGGCCTCGACCGCGGCGAACGCGACCGGGAGCATGCCCTCCTCGCGGGCCGGGTCCAGCACGACCTCGCCGACGGGGACGTGGCCCAGGGCCGCGCTCACCGACGGAACGATGGCCATGGCCGCCGCGGCGTAACCGGCGGCGGAGGGGTGGAACCGGTCCGCGGAGAACATCTCGCGGGGGTTCTCGCGGAAGGCACCGGCGCACAGGTCGCCGAGGGAGACGGTCCGCCCGCCGGCCTCGACGACGACGATCGTCTGCGCCGCGGCGAGCTGGCGGCTCCAGCGCCGCGCGATCCAGCGCAGCGGCTGGGCGATGGGCTCGATGGTCCCGAGGTCGGGGCAGGTCCCCACGACGACCTCGCAGCCGGTGGCGCGCAGACGGCGGACGGCCGCCTCCAGCTGCGCGCAGGCCAGCGAGGGCTGGATGCGGTGGGTGACGTCGTTGGCGCCGATCATGATCAGCGCGAGGTCGGGCTGGGCGGCGAGCGCGAGGTCGACCTGGCGGTCCAGGTCCGAGCTCTGCGCGCCGACCTTGGCGACGTTGGTGAGGCGGACCGGAGCGCCGGCGCGCTCGGACAGTCCGGTGGCGATCAGCGCGCCCGGGGTCTCGGCGGCGGTGGCGACGCCGAGGCCGGCGGCCATGGAGTCGCCGAGCATGGCGATGGAGATCTCGCGCCCACGGCCGGAGCCGTAGACACCGTCGGCGAACGGCGGCTCACCGGTCGGCTTGCCCACCCAGTGGCGGGCCAGCTTGGCCTCGGTGAACAGGACGCCGACCAGCCCGGCGCCGGTGAGAGCCACTCCCGTGCTCCCCAGCGCGGCTGCCTGCAGCACCCGCGTGCCCAAGTTACGCGTCATCGCGCACCTCCTCGACGTGCGAGAAGCCCCCCCCGGCTGCCTCGTCCGCCCGTCCCGCCCTGGTGCCGACACCAGGGAGAGTCCGGATTCCGAACGTAGGTCCCGGCCCTAGGGTGGCGTTGGGCAATTGACATTCCGTTGCACGTTCCTGACGAAGGTCGAGACGTTCGGGTGATCCATTGATCGGCCGGACGTCCCGTCAGGTGAGCTGGGGAGGGCACGCGTTGCGTTACGTGGAGTCACTGATCGACCTCGTCGGGAACACGCCGCTGGTCAAACTGAGCCGCGTCACCGAGGGCCTGGCGCCGCTGGTGCTGGCCAAGGTCGAGTACTTCAACCCCGGCGGGTCGGTGAAGGACCGGATCGCGACGCGGATGATCGACGCCGCGGAGCAGAGCGGCGAGCTCCAGCCCGGCGGGACGATCGTCGAGCCGACCTCGGGCAACACCGGCGTCGGGCTCGCGCTGGTCGCCCAGCAGCGGGGTTACTCGTGCGTCTTCGTCGTCCCGGACAAGGTCTCGACGGACAAGATCAACACCCTGCGCGCGTACGGCGCCGAGGTCGTCGTCTGCCCGACCGCGGTCGCGCCCGAGGACCCGCGCTCGTACTACTCGGTGTCGGACCGGCTCGTCCGCGAGCGACCGAAGGCCTGGAAGCCCGACCAGTACTCCAACCCCAACAACCCCCGGTCGCACTACGAGACGACCGGCCCGGAGATCTGGGAGGCCACCGAGGGCCGCGTGACGCACTTCGTCGCCGGCATGGGCACCGGCGGAACCATCAGCGGCGTCGGGCGGTACCTCAAGGAGGTCTCGAACGGCCGCGTGAAGGTCATCGGCGCCGACCCCGAGGGCTCGGTGTACTCCGGCGGGACCGGCCGGCCGTACCTGGTCGAGGGCGTCGGCGAGGACTTCTGGCCGACCACCTACGACCGCGGGATCGCCGACGAGATCTACGCGATCTCCGACGCCGACTCCTTCACCCTCACCCGCCGCCTCGCGCGCGAGGAGGGCCTGCTGGTCGGGGGGTCCTGCGGCATGGCGGTCGCCGGGGCGCTGCGCGCCGCCGAGAAGGCCGGGCCCGACGACGTCGTCGTGGTCCTGCTGCCGGACTCCGGCCGCGGCTACCTGTCGAAGATCTTCAACGACGACTGGATGGCCGACTACGGCTTCATCTCCGCCGGCGGCGAGGTGACGGTCGGCGAGGTCCTCGCCCGCAAGGCCGGCAGCCCGACGCCCGAGTTCGTGCACATGCACCCGAACGAGACCGTCCGCGAGGCGATCGACGTCATCCGCGAGTACGGCGTCTCCCAGATGCCGGTCGTCCGGGCCGAGCCGCCGGTCATGGCCGCCGAGATCGTCGGTGCGGTCGGGGAGCGGGACCTGCTCGACAAGCTCTTCGCCGGCGCTGCGTCCCTCTCCGACCGGCTCGAGCAGCACATGATGCCGCCGCTGCCGATCATCGGCTCCGGCGAACCGGTCTCCCAGGCGATCCACGAGCTCGAGCACGCCGGCGCCCTCGTCGTCCTCGTCGACGGCAAGCCCGTCGGCGTCATCACCCGCCAGGACCTGCTGGGCTACCTCGCCTCCTAGTCGCCCTCAGCCCCCTGCAGTGGAGATGACATCTCCACTGCGGTGGGCGCTTTTCGGTGGAGATGACATCTCCACTGCAATGAGCCTTTTCCGGTGGAGATGTCATCTCCACCGGAGGGGCGGGGAGGCGGGGTCAGGCGGGGTCAGGTCAGGCGAGGTCGAGGGCGATCGCGCTGGTGCCCTTGCCGGTCTCGGTGACGCGGACCTCGCCGCGGGCGTCGCGGAACTTCCCGGTGCCGCCGGTGACGACGAAGCGGCTGACGCTCGGCGAGGTCGGGGAGAACGAGTTCACGCCCTGGAACAGCAGCAGGTCCGGGCCGATCTCGGCGACGCCGGTGCACTGGAGGCTGATCGCGAGCGGGGTGGCCTTGCCGTCCTCGCGGACGACGCGGACGAACGTGCAGGAGGTGTCCGCCGTGCCGACGGCGACGCCGCCCTCGGTCAGGGACTGGCTGAGCACGAACTCGTCGCCGAGGCTGGAGCCGGTGGGGCGGATGTCGCGGTCCTTGCTCACCTGCTCCGTCGCCGTCAGGACCCGCGGGGTGGGGGCGACGACGCGGGGATCGCTGTCCTTGCGGGCGAGGGCGAGCGGGCCCGCGATCACGGCGAACGCGGTGAGCGCGCCGATGGTGGCGAGGATGGGTTTCTTCAGCTTCATCGGCGGGGAACGAGGGTGATCGTGTAGGTGCCCTTGTCCTTGCCGCCGCCCTTGCGCAGGGTCCCGGCGGCGCCGGTGAAGCGGCCCGTCCCACCGGTGACGGCCAGCTCGAAGTTGCCGCCGGGCTCGGTCAGTGCGGTCAGGCCCTGCGCAGCGATCTGACCATCCGTCAGGACGATCGTCGCGACGCAGTGGGACCGCGCGCTCGTGGCCGCCTTCTGCTTGGCCTTCGCCTTCGAGTTCGTCACCGAGGTGAGGATGCACTCGACGCCGGACAGACCCTCGGTCTTGTCGGCCTTGGTGAGGGTGTGGGAGAAGACCAGGCGGTCACCGATCGTGGCGGCCGGGGCCCCGACGTTGAGCCGGATGCTCTGGACGGAGACGGCCGCGAACTGCAGGGTCTCGTTCGCGGGCGCGTCCGCCGCGCGGGAGCTCGCGGCCCCCGACGTGACGATCGCGCCCAGCGTCACCGCCGCGACGGTCCCCACGGCGGCCGTGCGTGTGGCGGCACGGCGCTGCTGCACCCGGAAACGCATGATCTGTCCCTCCGACGTCCGGGCGCATCATGGCAGCCCGCCCTGAGCCGGCGGGGATGGGCTCGCCGCGGGGACAGCCGGCGGAACGGTCAGTAGGCGTACGCCTCGTCGATCCGGAACGACGCGGCCTGGAGCCGCTCCGCCAGTTCCGGCCCGACCAGCTCGAGAACCTGCAGCTCCGCGGCCTGGCCGGGCCGCAGGTTCGCGGCGGTGCCGACGTCGCTGGTGATGATCTCGCCCTTGTCCGACAGCGCGACGATCGTGATGTCGAACGAGCGGGTGAGGTCGCCGGTGTTGAGCACCTGCAGCGGCAGGGTCGTCGCCGGCAGGCCCGAGGGGTCGGTGAAGACGCGCAGGTCGCCGATCGTGACCGCGAGCCCCGGGATGACCTCGCGCGACTGGCCCATCTCGGCCAGGTCGCGGGCCTCGGTGCTGGAGCGGGCGACGTCGGTGTCCCGGACGGCCGGCGGCTCGGCCGCGGTGCGGGCGATGCCGGTGTTCTCGGTCGCGACGTTGCGGGAGTAGGCAGCCGCACCGACGGTGACGCCGGTGGCGACCGCGAGCAGGAGCGTGACGCCGACCGTCATCCGGGTGGCGCGGCGCGCGCGGGAACGGCGCTGCGGCCCCTGGGCGGGGGTCGGGGTCTGCCGGTACGGGGACCGGTGGTGCGGGCGGGTCATGCAGATCCTTCGCGGGGCCCACGAGGGCAGCCCTGGGGCGTGTGGTCCCAGGGTCCTCGTGTGATGGGTGTGACCACCGCAGGATCACTCGAGGCAGGGGAAAGGTTCGCCCAAAGCCGAGTAGTTTTCGACCGGATTGCCCGAATTGTTGCCCAGGCCGGGCGCTCAGGCCGGGGTGCTCACCGTGCTGCCGAGCCGGACCGGGACCGACGCCCAGCCGTGCAGCAGCCGCGTCGGACGCCGCTGGGCGGGCCCGTCGGCCCGGAGGTCGGGGAACCGCTCGAAGAGCATCCGCAGGCCGATCTCGCCCTCCATGCGCGCCAGCGCGGCACCCAGGCAGTAGTGCGGGCCGGCCGAGAACGAGAGGTGGTCCTTGGCGTTCGCGCGGGTGACGTCGAAGGTGTGCGGGTTCGCGAAGACCTCCGGGTCCCGGTTCGCCCCGGCGAGCATCAGGGCGATCAGGACGTTCTGCCGGATCGGGATGCCGGCCACCGTCGTGTCCCGGACCGCGTGGCGGGCGGTGTTCTGGACGGGGGAGTCGAAGCGCAGGACCTCCTCGACCGCGTTGCGCCACAGCGACGGGTCGGACCGGAGGATCTCCCGCTGCTCGGGGTGCTCGAACATCAGCACCGCGCCGTTGCCGATCAGGTTCACCGTCGTCTCGAAGCCCGCGGCGAGCACCAGGCCGGCGAGCGCGATCAACTCGGCGTCGGTGAGTTCGCTGTCGTCGGACTCGCCGGCGAGGACGACGCGGCTGAGCAGGTCGTCGCCGGGGTTGCGGCGCAGCTCGGCGCAGTGCTGACGCAGCCAGGCGTTCAGGGAGCGCAGGGCCTGCTCGGAGCGCCGGAACTGCTTGAACCCGACGCCGATGTCGATGCTGGAGGCGAGGTCGTCGCCCCAGCGCAGGAACGTGTCCTGCATCGAGACCGGGACGCCGAGGATCTTGGCGATGATCTGCACCGGCAGGGCGTGCGCGTAGGAGTGGACGAGGTCGGCGCGCCCGCCGCCGGGGTGCTCGCGCTCCAGGCGGTCGAGCAGGGCGCCCGCGACGTTCTCGATGTCCGTCCCGAGCGCGTCGACCGCGCGGGCCGTGAACGCCCGGCTGACCAGCTTGCGCAGGCGCATGTGGTCGACGCCGTTGATCACCAGCAGCGACGGCGGCTCGACCGGGCCCGGGTTCTGCTCGTCGAGCGCCCAGCGGCCGGCGGCGGCGATCGGGCGGGGCAGGGCCTCCAGGGGGAGCCCGGCGGCGAAGTCGTCGCTCTTGAGGATGTCGGTGATCACGCCGTGCCGGGCGGTGACCATCGCGAACGCGCCCATCGTGACCGGGCCCCGCGCACGCATCTCGTCGTAGATCGGGTGCGGGTCGATGTCGCTGCCGCCGAGCACCAGACGGCCGTGCGGGTCGCCGCTGCGGGCACCCTTCTTGATCGCCACCTGCGCCAGACCGTGGCGCACTCCCCACCGGACAGCGGACTTCACAACCATTTCCGGGCCTCCCCGGGCGCCAGACTTACACCGTAAGTCCGACCAGGGTCGCATTTCGGGCGAACGGCGTCAACGGCTTCCGCGCAGGTGGGTCACCGCGTCGATGAGCAGGTCGAGGCCGAAGTCGAAGTCGGTCTCGTCGACGGTCACGTCCACCCCGAGCGCGGCGATGCGTGGGTAGCGCGCGAGCACCGCCGGGTCGGGGGCCGTCGCCGGGAGCGACTCGACGGCCCGGGCCCGGTGGGCGGCCGTCGTCGTCGCGCCGATCGCGTAGGCGACGAACGCCCGGACCACGCGCAGCGCGTCCCGGCCGGTGAAGCCGGCCTGCTCGGCCATCTCGAGGGCGTACTCGAGCGGCTCGAGGCCGACCAGCGAGGACGGGGCGCGCGCCATCATCAGCTCGACGCACCGCGGGTACCGCTCGACGACGTCGCGGAAGGCGCGCACCATCTCGCGGGCGCGAGCCTCCCAGTCGAGGCCGGGGTCGGTCGGCAGGACGATCTGGCCGCGGACGAACTCACCGACGGCGTCGAGCAGCGCGGCCTTGTTCGGCACGTGGTTGTACAGCGACATCGCGGCGACGCCGAGCTCGGCGGAGATGCGGCGCATCGAGGCCGCGGCCTCCCCGTCGCTCTCGATCAACCGGACCGCGGTGGCGACGATGACGTCCCGGGAGAGCCGGCCGCGTTCGTTCTCGGCTGCGCTCGTCACGGACCGAGTATGTCGCGCCGGAAAATTCCGGACACGACGGCCGCCGTGTCAGGGTGGCGGGACATTCGAGCAACGGAGCTCACGGAGGCGACATGACCGGACGACGCGACATCGAGTTCAACGCCGAGGGGGTCACGCTGCGCGGCTGGTTCTACGCCGCGACCGACAACCCCGGCCCGACGGTGGTGATGGCCCACGGCTTCTCGGCCGTCAAGGAGATGTATCTCGACGCGTTCGCGGAGGTCTTCGCGGCCGCGGGCCTGAACGCGCTGGTGTTCGACAACCGCAACTACGGCGCCAGCGACGGTGAACCGCGCTGCGAGACCGACCCGTGGCAGCAGGTCCGCGACTACCGGCACGCCATCACCTACGCCGGCACGTTGCCCGAGGTGGACGCGAACCGCGTCGGCGTCTGGGGCTCGAGCTACTCGGGCGGGCACGTGCTCGTGCTCGGGGCCATCGACCGGCGCATCAAGGCCGTCGTGTCGCAGGTGCCGCTGGCCAGTGGGTCCGCCAACATCGGCGAGCTCGTCCGGGCCGACCTGCGCGCCGGCTTCCGGGCGATGTTCGACGCCGACCGCGCGGCGCGGTTCGCCGGCGAGCCGCCCGCCATGGTGCCGGTCGTCGCCGAGGACCCGATGGCACCCTCCGCGCTCCCGACCGCGGACTCGTGGGCGTGGTTCACCGAGACGGCCGCCAAGCGCGCCCCGTCCTGGCGCAACGAGGTCACCCTGCGGACCGTCGAGATGCTGGGGGAGTACGAGCCGATCAGCTACGTGGCCCGGATCAGCCCGACGCCGCTGCTGATGCTGGTCGCCCGCGAGGACCATCTGACGCCGGCTCACCTCGCGCTGGACGCCTACGCCCAGGCGAAGGAGCCGAAGAAGCTCGTGCTGTTGCCGGGCGGGCACTTCGACGCCTACGTCGACGGGTTCGAGCAGGCCTCGGCCCCGGCCCGCGACTGGTTCCTCGAGCACCTGTAGGACGCAGCGAGGCCCCCGGTCGAACTCGACCGGGGGCCTCGTGCTGTCTGCGCTGCCGTTGGTCAGCGACGCGGCTCGTCGTAGACGCGACGCTCCTCGACGACGCCACCCGCGCGGCGGCGCGGCGCGAAGAGCATCAGCTCCAGCAGGACACCGACGACACCGGCGACCATCAGGATGTAACCGACGGCGGTCAGGTCCACGTCCGAAATGTTGTCCTGGACGGCGAAGGCCAGGACCGCGCCGATGGCTGCCAGGAAAACGCCAACCCCGATACCCATGCGGGGCTCCTCTCGATCAGGCCGCTCGGAAGCGGCGAACAGGTCTGTGTGGGACGAACGGTCGGATCGGCCGCTCAGTAGCGCGGACGGTCCTCGTACACACGACGCTCCTCGACGACCGGCGCCGCGGCGGTGTCGACGTACGCGCGGCGGCGCGGAGCGAAGATCACGAGGTCGAGCAGGACGCTGACCGCGCCGGCGATCATCAGGATCCAGCCGACGGCGTACAGGTCGACGTTCCGGACGGTGTCCTCGACGGCGAACGCCAGGACGGCTCCGATCGCGGCGAGGAAGATGCCAACGCCGATACCCATGCTGTGCCCCCTTGCCCTCGGGCCGCCCGGGCGTGGGCGGCGTGCTCGGATGGGCTGCCCGGGGCGGGAGTGGGCAAACGCTGCTGTGCCGCGGGTTACGCGCGCTGGGCGTTGACTTTCTTGGCCATTTCGGTCGGATTCGGGATCTCCACGACCACCCGTGAGTACGGGCGTCCGTGCAGGTCGATCACGAGGACCTCGGGCCCGCGGCGGACGCACCAGAGCTGGCGCTTGTCGCCCAGGCCGTAGGAGCCGGCCTGGATGCGCCCCGGCCAGTGCGTGCCGGGCAGGCGGAGCCAGGAGCACTCCTTCTTCGCCTGCGCCAACGGCAGGACGGACACGGCGGCGATGCGCTCCTGAGGGATCGTCAGACCCTTCGACAGGGTCCACCATCGGTCACGACCCAGGAACTGCACTCGAACTTCGGACGCGCTGACCTCGACATTCACCGGCACAGCGCGATCTTACGGTCAGCGGTTCGGGATCCGGGGGTCGTCGTAGTACCAGGTGTCGGACCCCACAGCGCCGTCGGCGCCCGCGACGCCCTCGACGTAGGGCTGTTCGACGACCACCGTCTCCGGGGCCGACTCGATCACGCGGACGGACTCGACCGGGGCGTCCTCGACGACGACCGTCCGAGGGACGCGGCGCCGCAGCACCGTCGGCCGCGCGACTCCGCGCCGCCGCGGCCCGAAGTAGTTCATCTCGACCAGCAGGTAGGCCACGCCGGCGAGCATGACGATCCACCCGACCACCGAGACGTCGATCGCCCCGCCGGAGGAGTTCACCGCGAAGGCGAGCACCGCTCCGAACGCGATCACCGCAATGCCGGCACCGAGGTTCATGCCGGCCCCCTTCCGTTCCCGGCCGCTCGGGTGTGAGCGGCGTCCACGAAGGGCCTGCCCGAGGTGCCGGGGCGAAAACTCAAGATCGTTTCGGCGCTCCCTGTGACCCCCGTCGCCCCCACTGGAGATGACATCTCCACCGGGAAGGGGCGCCTGCACTGGAGATGTCATCTCCAGTGCAGGCGGGGCGGGTCAGTCGCGGGGGAACTTGACCCCGGTCTCGGCGTGGCAGTCGTACCCGTGGGGGACCTTTGCCAGGTACTGCTGGTGGTAGTCCTCGGCGAAGTAGAACGGCCCCGCGGGGGCGATCTCGGTGGTGATCTCGCCCAGACCGGCCCGGGTCAGGGCGCCCTGGTAGGTCGCCGCGGATTCCTGGGCGGTCTTCGCCTGCTCCTCGGTGGTCGTGTAGATCGCCGAGCGGTACTGGGTCCCGATGTCGTTGCCCTGGCGGTTCGGAGTCGTCGGGTCGTGGATCTCCCAGAACTTCACGAGCAGGTCGGCGTAGGAGATCTTCGCCGGGTCGAAGACGACCAGCACGGCCTCGGTGTGGCCGGTGCGCGCGGTGCAGGTCTCTTCGTACGTCGGGTTCGGGGTGAACCCGCCGGTGTAGCCGACGGCCGTCACCCAGACGCCGTCGGTCTGCCAGAACTTGCGCTCGGCGCCCCAGAAGCAGCCCAGACCGAAGATCGCGACCTCGAACCCGTCCGGGTACGGACCCTCGAGCGGGTTCCCGTTGACGGCGTGCCGCTCCGGCACCGCGTACGGACGCTCGGGCCGGCCGGGGAGCGCCTCCTCCGGGGTGACCATGACCTGCTTGGCGCCGCGTCCGAACAACATGCTGACCTCCCTGTGGGTCGGAATCGCTCCGACGCCTGGGACAACTCTGCCCGGTCGAGCGCTGTTCCGCTCCCTACGGTTACGTGGGGCTTACGGCGGGCTAGCGTGGCGGCATGTCTGAGGAGAGCACCCACGGTTTCGCCACCCGCGCCATCCACGCCGGTCAGGAGCCCGACGCGGCCACCGGAGCGGTGGTGCCCCCGATCTACGCGGTCTCGACGTTCAAGCAGGACGGCGTCGGTGGGCTGCGCGGCGGCTACGAGTACAGCCGCAGCGCGAACCCGACCCGGACCGCGCTGGAGGAGTGCCTGGCCTCGATCGAGCGGGGCGTCCGTGGGCTGGCGTTCGCGTCCGGACTCGCGGCCACCGACACGCTGCTGCGCACCGTGTGCGCGCCCGGCGACCACGTGATCATCCCCGGCGACGCGTACGGCGGGACGTACCGCCTGTTCGCGCGGGTGCACGCCAAGTGGGGGCTGGAGTACACGCCGGTCCCGCTCGGCGACCTCGACGCCGTCCGGGCCGCGATCCGCCCGACGACCAAGCTGATCTGGTGCGAGACCCCGACCAACCCGCTGCTCGGGATCGCCGACATCGCGGCGCTCGCGGAGATCGCGCACGGCGCCGGCGCGAAGCTGGCCGTCGACAACACCTTCGCCTCGCCCTACCTGCAGACGCCGCTCGAGCTCGGCGCGGACATCGTCATGCACTCGACGACGAAGTACCTCGGCGGGCACTCGGACGTGGTCGGCGGCGCGCTCGTCGTCTCCGACGCGGCTCTCGGGGATGAGCTGGCCTACCACCAGAACGCGATCGGCGGCGTCGCCGGACCGTTCGACTCCTGGCTGGTGCTGCGCGGCATCAAGACCCTCGCGGTGCGGATGGAGAAGCACTGCTCCAACGCCGCGGCCGTCGTCGACCTGCTCACGAGCCACCGCAACGTCACGCACGTCTTCTACCCGGGGCTGCCCGACCACCCCGGCCACGACGTGGCGGCCAAGCAGATGCGCGGTTTCGGCGGGATGGTCTCGTTCCGGGTCGTCGGCGGGGAGTCCGACGCCCTCGCGGTCTGCGAGCGGGCGAAGCTGTTCACGCTCGGGGAGTCGCTCGGCGGCGTCGAGTCACTGATCGAGCACCCGGGGCGGATGACCCACGCGTCCGTGGCCGGGTCTGAACTTGAGGTGCCGTCAGATCTGGTGCGACTTTCCGTCGGCATCGAGGACGTCGACGACCTCCTCGCCGACCTGCGGCGTGCTCTCGGCTGAGTCCACCGGCCTGGACCGGTGCACGGTCTCGGGCATCCGCAGCGCCATCGCGAAGCCGATCATCAGCACCAGGGCCGTCGAGGTGAACGCCGTCCCGTAACCGACGTGCTCCGCGAGGGCGCCGGCGGCGAGCGGGCCGACGACCGCGCCGAGGTCGCTCGCCATGCCGAAGGTGGAGACGACCGTGCCGCCTCGGCCCTGGACGACGTCGCCGACGACGGCCGACGGCCCCACCGAGAGCATCGACGCCGCCGCGCCGATGACCGCCATGCCGATCAGGTACATCGGCAGGTTGGGGGCGAACGCGAGGGTCAGGGCGCCCGTCGCGCCCAGGCCCGTGCCGCCGAGCAGCATCGGGCGCCGGCCGACGGTGTCGGCGAGCTTGCCGGTCTTCTGCAGCAGGACGACGTCGACGACCGCTCCGACGAGCAGGCCGATACCGACCCAGAGCGGGCCGCGGTGCAGGGCCTCGACGACGAACAGCGGCACCAGGGAGCTGCGGATGCCGAAGATCGCCCACCCGGTGCCGGCGTTGACCGTGAGCGCGGCCTGGTAGGCCTTGTCGCGCAGCGCCGTCCGCAGCGTCGTGACCGGGACGGCCGTCGTCGACGCCGCCTCGGCGGCGCGCTCCGAGCGGTGCAGGAAGACCATCGCGATGGTGCCGGCGAGAGCGAGCGTCCCGGCGTAGATGAAGAACGGCAGGCGCAGCGAGATCCCGCCGAGAATGCCGCCGAACACCGGACCCGTCAGGCCGCCGAGCAGGAAGCCGCCGTAGAACTTGCTGCTCGCCTGGCCGCGCATGCGGGGCGCGACCGACCGGAGCAGCAGGCTCTGCGCGGAGACGCTGAACATCACCGAGCCCACGCCGCCGGCCGCCCGGAGCGAGAGCATCTGCCCGTAGTTCTGCGCCAGGCCGGTGAGCAGGCTGGAGACGGCGACGATGCCGATGCCCGTCGCCATGATCACGCGCTCGCCGAAGCGGTTGACCAGCGCGCCGCCGGCGGGGGAGAAGCACAGCCGCATGAACGCGAAGGCGCTGATGACGAGCCCGGCGGCGGTCTCCCCGACCCCGAACTCGCGGGCGAAGATCGGGATGACCGGCGCGACGATGCCGAACCCGAGGGCGACGGAGAACGCGACGGCCGCCAGGACCCAGACCTCGCGGGGCATCTCGGAGGCGGCGAACCTCCGCTGGATCAGTGAGCGCATCGCGGGGTCATGCTCGCACGGAGCACGCCGGGGCTCGGGAGGGCAGGCACCTCGGGGCAACTCCGAGCCCCCGCCGGTTTCTTCCCGGGCGCACGCCCCGCGCCCGGGACCTAGACTTGACCGTTCTGCCCGCGCGGGCGGAACGGTTCGACGAAGGGGTGGCGTGACGACGGAACGCGCGGTCGCCGAGGCTGAGGTCGCCAAGGAGCAGGCCTACGTCTCGATGCTCTACGACCGGCTCGACGAGGTCCGTGCCGACGCCGCCGAGCGCCGGCGTTCGGTCGAGCGCAAGGCGGGCAACACACCCCAGGCCGCGGTCGAGCGCGACGCCTTCAACGCCCTGCACGCCCAGCGGCTCGCGGCGCTCGACGCCGCGGCGCGCGGCCTGTGCTTCGGCCGTCTCGATCTCACCGACGGCCCGACCCGCTACGTCGGCCGCGTGGGGCTGCAGCACCGGGACGGCGCGATCGAGGAGCCCCTGCTCCTGGACTGGCGCGCCCCCGCCGCCCAGCCGTTCTACCTCGCGACCGCGGTCGAGCCCGCGGGCGTCGGCCGCCGGCGCCGGATCGCGACGTCGGGGCGGACGGTGACCAGCGTCTCCGACGAGATCTTCGACGCGGACGCCGCGTCCCGTTGGACGGGGGAACTCGTCGGCGAGGCGGCGCTGCTGTCCGCGCTCTCGGCCGCGCGGACCGGCCGGATGGGTGACGTCGTCGAGACCATCCAGGCCGAGCAGGACCGGATCATCCGGGCCGAGCGGCAGGGCGTCCTCGTCGTCGCCGGTGGGCCGGGGACGGGCAAGACCGCCGTCGCGCTGCACCGCGCGGCGTACCTGCTCTACGCGCACCGCGACGTGCTCGCCCGCCGCGTCGTGCTGGTGATCGGCCCGAGCCCGACGTTCTGCGACTACATCGGCCAGGTGCTGCCCAGCCTCGGCGAGACGGACGTGCTGCTGCGCAGCATCGGCGGCCTGATCCCCGACCTCGAGCCGAACCTCACCGAGACGCCCGAGGTCGCCGAGCTCAAGGGCCGGCTCGTGATGGCCGAGGTCGTCGCCGCCGCGCTGCGGGCCCGGCAGGAGCCGCCGGCCGACGGGCTGCGGGTCCGGCACGCGGGCTACGAGCTGCGCGTCGACGCACGGGCCTGCCGGCGCATCGCCGACTCGGCCCGCCGCAGCGGGCGCCTGCACAACGAGGCCCGGCCGAACGTGCAGCGTCGCCTGGTCGACGCGTTCGCCAAGCACTACGTCGCCCAGGTCGGCGGGGACCCGCGCGGCGGGCGCAACCTCCTCGACGAGCACGACCAGGCCGATCTGCGGTCCGAGCTCGCGGACGAGCCGGCGATCCTCGCCGCGGTCGAGTCGGTCTGGCCGTGGCTGACGCCGGAGGACCTGATCGGTGGCCTGTTCGCCGACCCGGACCGGATCGCCGCGGCCGCGCCGATGCTGACCGACGCCGAGCGGGCACTCCTGGTCCGCCGCCGGGGGCTGGGCTGGAGCGACGCCGACGTCCCGCTGCTCGACGAGGCCGCCGAGCTGCTCGGCAATCTGCCCGACCACGCCGCCGAGGCCCGGGCCCGCGCCCTGGAGGCCGAGCGCCGCGAGCTCGAGGAGTACGCCGAGGGCGTGCTCGCGATCGCCCAGGGCTCCCGCTCGACGGACATCGAGGACGAGGCCGACTCCGACGAGGCCGCCGAGGTCCTGTCGGTGTTCGACGTCGTCTCCGGTCGCGGGCTCGCCGGCCGCATGGAGGAGATCGACGACCGCACTCCCGTCGAGCGCGCCGCCGCCGACCGGACCTGGGTCTACGGCCACGTCATCGTCGACGAGGCGCAGGAGCTCACCGCGATGGCGTGGCGGGCGCTGATGCGCCGCATCCCGACGCGGTCGATGACGATCGTCGGCGACCTGTTCCAGAGCTCGTCACCCGGTGGCGCGCTGTCCTGGGGCGACGTGCTGGGCCCGTACGTCCGTGACGGCAACTGGCGCGTCGCGGAGCTGACGGTGAACTACCGCGCGCCGTCCGAGGTGATGGCGATCGCCGGCCGCGTCCTCGCCGAGATCGACCCCGACGCGACCCCGCCCCGCTCGGTCCGCACCGTCGGCGAGCTGCCGTGGAAGGAGGCCGTCGACCCGGCCGACCTCGGCACCCGCCTGCGCAAGGCCGTCGACGCCGCCCTCGCCGGCGGTGACGGCAACGTCGCCGTCCTCGTCGCCGCCGGCGCCGAGGCCGAGGCCTGGGCCGCACTCGAAGACGTCGAGGGGCTCGCCACCGTCGGCCCCCACGGCCCGGACCTCCGCGCACGCGTCGTCGTCCTGACGGTGGGTCAGTCCAAGGGCCTGGAGTTCGACACCGTGATCGTCGTCGAGCCGGCGGCGATCGTCGAGGCCTCCGCCCGCGGCCGCAGCGACCTCTACGTCGCCCTCACCCGCGCGACCACCCACCTCGGCGTCCTCCACACCCGGGATCTCCCGGCCTCCCTCGCCGCCCCCGACGGCTGGGCTTAGCGGCCGCCCCGCATCCACAAGGGGTGACTGTGAAAGTCGCCTCTGCAGCCTGAGCCGTTTGTGGTGGGCTGTGGCTATGGCTTCGGGCGTGACTCCAGGGGTGACTGAACCGCCCCGGCAAGTCCGGAGAGTCCTTTCGTTGGAAGGATCTCTCTCATGGCGCGTCCCTCGAAGTATCCGCGTGAGTTGCGTGAGCGCGCGGTCCGCATGGTGTCCGAGTCCAAGTCCGAGTACGGCAGCGAGTACGAGGCGATCCGCTCGATCGCCGGCAAGCTCGGCATCGCTTCGCCGGAGTCGCTGCGTAAGTGGGTGCGGCAGGCCGAAGTCGACGGTGGCGTGCGGCCGGGCAAGACCAGCGACGAGATCGCCGAGATCCGCGAGCTGAAGAAGGAAGTCGCCGAGCTGCGCCGGGCGAACGAGATCCTCAAGAGCGCGTCGGCTTTCTTTGCGGCGGAGCTCGACCGCCCCTTCCGGTCCTGATCGACTACGTCCGCCTGCACAAGGACGAGTTCGGGGTCGAGCCGATCTGTCGCGTGCTCACCGAGCACGGGATCAAGATCGCCCCGAGCACCTACTACGAGGCGGTGTCTCGCCAGCCCTCGCGCCGGGACCTGCGCGATGCGCAGATCGTCGAGCTGATCGTGGCCGAGCGGGCTCGCCAGAAGTTGTTCGTCAACTTCGGTCCGCGCAAGATGTGGCTGCACCTGCGCGGCCAGGGCCACGACGTCGCGCGCTGCACCGTTGAGCGGCTGTATGCCCAACAGGGCTGGGCCGGGGCGTTGCGGGCCAAGAAGATCCGCACCACGATCGCGGGCGACAACGATCGGCGGCCCGCCGATCTGGTCGAGCGCGACTTCACCGCGTTCGCGCCGAACCAGCTCTGGGTCGCCGACTTCACCTACGTGGCGACCTGGTCCGGCACGGTCTACGTCGCCTTCATCTTCGACGTGTTCTCCCGGATGATCGTCGGCTGGCGTGCCGCCACCAGGATGACCACCGAACTCGTGCTCGACACCCTCGAGCACGCCCTCTGGACCCGCCGCCAGCGAGGCGTCACCGACCTGGCCGGCCTCGTGCACCACACCGATGCCGGCAGTCAGTACACCTCGTTCGCCTTCACCCACCGGCTCATCGAGGCCGGCGTGGATTCCTCGGTCGGTTCGGTGGGCGACGCCTATGACAACGCGCTCGCCGAGTCCCAGATCGGGCTCTACAAGACCGAACTGATCCGTCCCCAAGGCCCCTGGCGCGATGTCGAGCACGTCGAGCACGAGACCTTGAACTGGGTCGACTGGTTCAACAACGAGCGCCTCCACGAATCGATCGACGACATGACACCGCGAGCCGTGGAAGAGTTTCATTACGCTGCACGAAGCCAGCTCATGCCAACCGGCTGAGCCAAGAAACCGGGCCTCCGGACACTCCGGGGCGGTTCAGACCGACCTCGTGTCTTGGGGTGACTTGTCCGCCCAGGCCTTAGGCCCCGGTCCGACGGAGT